>JAJZMN010000209.1 GCA_021850345.1 Actinomycetes bacterium
TCGGCGAAGGGCTGGCGGGCAACGCCGGTCGCGCGGGCCATCTCGCCCGCGCGCACGAAGACCGGGTGCGTCGCGCGCCCCGCGAGCGCCCGGTCGAGCTCGGCCTCGACCCAGTCGAGCTGGGCGCGCCGGTCGCCGGGGGCGAGATCGCCCACGTCGTCCACGAGGCGTGCGTAGCCGTAGACGGCGAGCAGCTGGTCACGCTGCGTGCGGGGCACGAGCCGGAGGGCGACGGGGAAGTTCTCGCTCGCCGCCTTCGCCATCACGGCCCCGGGCTCGAAGGTGGCGGCCGGGGCGGCGATCGTCGCCCCGGTGCTCATCGGGCGACGCGGCCGCGCGTGCCGGTGGCGCGGGCGCCGCCGGATGCCGCGCGCGCCGCCTCGGCGAGGAGCGTGTCGTCGCCCGCGAGCCTTTCGAGACCCCCACGGGTCGCCGCCGCGATCCCGGAGCCGTCGAGACCGAGGCCGGCGAGGATCACGTCGGGCTTGCCGTGGGAAAGGTAGGTCGTCGGCACACCGAGCCGGACGACGAGCGGGCCGCGCACACCCACCGCCGCGGCGCGCGCGTCGATCTGTGCCGAGAGGTACGCACCGGCGCCGCCGTGGACGAAGCCGTCCTCCGCTGTCACGACGAGCGCGGCGCGCGCGGCGCGCGCGAGGAGCTCGGGATCGAGGGGACGCACGACACGCGGGTCGATCACCGTCGCGTCGATCCCCTCGAGGGCGAGGATCTCCGCAGCCTCGAGCGCGGCCTTGGCGAGCTTTCCGACACCGACGATCACGACATCGTCCGCGCCGGCGCGCAGCGTGCGGCTCGAGAGCCCCTCCCCGGGCGCCGCGAGGCGCGCCGGGCCGGGCGTCTTCGGGTAGCGGATGAGGGCCGGGACATCGAGGCCGAGCGCGGCCGTGAGCATCGGCGCAATCTCCGCGGGCTCCGACGGCGCGAAGACCGCGAGGTCGGGGATCGACAGCCCGAGCACCATGTCGAGCAGGCCGTGGTGGCTCGGACCGTCGTCACCGGTGATCCCGGCGCGGTCCGCGCAGATCACGACCGGTGTCCGGTGCAGGCCGACGTCGAGGTTCTGCTGGTCGAAGCAGCGGGAGAGGAAGGTCGAGTAGATCGCGACGATGGGTCGCAGCCCCGCCATCGCCATGCCTGCCGCAGCGGCCATCGCGTGGCTCTCGGCGATGCCGACATCGACGAAGCGCTCGGGGTGGCGGGTCTCGAAGGGGAGCAGTCCCGTCGGTCCCGGCATCGCGGCGGTGATCGCGACGACGCGGGGGTCGGCGGCGGCCGCCTCGAGCGCGGCGCGCGAGAAGGCCTCGGTGTAGCTCGCGTCCGTCGAGCGCGGACCGACGAGAACGGCGCCACGGTCCCCCACCCGGTTCGGGGTCGCGAGCGCCGGCTGCGCCCGAAGGTCGTGCAGGCACTGCACCTCGTCGGCCTCGGCAGGTCCGTAGCCCTTGCCCTTGCGCGTCAGTGCGTGCAGGACGATCGGGCCTGGATAGCGGGCCGCCTTCTCCAGCGCGTCGCTCAAGACGCCGATGTCGTGACCGTCGATCGGACCGAGATAGCGGATGCCGAGCGCCTCGAAGAAGACGTGGGGCTCGACCAGCTCGCGCAACGCCGAGGTCAGGCTCCGAAGGGACTGGCCCGCGAGCGGGCCGAGGCCAGGGATGTCCTCGAGAACGCGCACGACCTTCTGGCGCAGCGCGCCGTAGGAGGGACTCAGGCGCAGCTGGGTGAGCGACTCCGAAAGCTTGGAGACCGTCGGTGCGTAGCTGCGTCCGTTGTCGTTCAAGACCACGAGCACGCGGGACTCCGAGTGCCCGAGGTTGTTGAGCGCCTCGTAGGCCATCCCACCGGTGAGCGCCCCGTCACCGACCAGCGCGACGACGCGTCGGTCCGTCTCGCCGCGGCGCGCGAACGCCGTCGCGATCCCGTGCGCGTAGCTGAGGGCAGTCGAGGCGTGGCTGTTCTCGATCCAGTCGTGCGGCGACTCGGCGCGATTGGGGTACCCCGACAGGCCGTTGGCCTGGCGCAGCTGTGCGAACCTCTCGCGCCGACCGGTGAGCAGCTTGTGGATGTAGGCCTGGTGGCCCGTGTCGAAGAGCAGGACGTCGCGTGGGGAGTCGAAGACGCGGTGCAGCGCAATCGTCAGCTCGACCGCCCCGAGGTTCGAGCCGAGGTGGCCGCCGGTCCGGCTCACGGCGTCGACGACGAAGCGCCGGCACTCGGCGGCCAGGCGCGCGCACGACGCGACGTCGAGCGCCTTCAGATCCGCCGGGGAGTCGATCGTGTGGAGGAGCGGATAGAGGGCCTCAGCTGCTTCGTCCACCCCTCGACCTCCTCGCTGCTCGTCCTCGGCGCCAGCCGCTCCCGGGCGCGCCAAGCCGGAGCCCGTTGGCCTCCCGCGTCGCCGCCGGGGGCCGCCGCCGCAGTCTACGTGAAGTGCCGGTGACCGGACAGTCATCGCGTCTGTGCGTTCTCATCCTCGCAGAGACGGCGCCGACCGTCAACGAGCGGCAGGGCCGCATGAAGCCCTAGCCGATGCCAACGAGACGGCGCAGCGCAGCGCCGACGGCGAGGGTAAGAACGTCGGGCGCCGGGGTCCCCTCCGCCGGCGCGAGCGCGGCCGACAGCGCGTGCTCGAGACCACCGACAACGGCCGCGAGCGTCGCGGCAGCGCCCTCGCGCCGGCGCGCGGCGAGCCCGGCGAGGTCGAGCAGGATCCCGATCTCGGGCGTCAGCGCCGCCGCGAGCGCACGCTCGTCGCCAGCACCAGCCGCGTGCGCCGCGAGCGCCGCTTCGAGACGGGCCGCGGCCGCGGCGCCCGCGGCGCGCGCGGCCGCGAAGAACAGGTCCTCCTTGGAGGCGAAGTGGCGGTAGAAGGAGCCCTTGGCGATGCCCGCCGCCCGACACACGTCGTCGACGGTGACCTCGAAGTAGCCGTGCTCGGTGAACGCCCCGACGGCCGCGTCCAGGACGCGGCCGCGGGCGAGTTCCGCGGTGCTCGGCTCGAGCGGCGCGCGCAGCACGCGGCTCCACATCTCGGGGCGGAAGGTGCCGCCGGACTCCGGACGGCCGAGGAGGTCAGGGAGCATGTCGGGAATCAGGGCCGCGATCGCGTCGAGCGACAGGTTGCGCCGCTCCCGCAACAGTCGGACGAGGCGGACGAGCTCGACATGGCGCTCGTCGTAGAGGAAGCGGTTCGGCGCGACCTTCGCTGGTGGCGGGAGGAGACCGGCCGTGAGGTAGAAGCGGACGGTCGCCGCGGGCACCCCGGTGCGCTCGACGAGCTCGGACATCGAGAACTGGGCGGTTAGGGTGCCGGGCATGGGCCGTGTCGCCGTGGTCACCGACGCGAGCACCTGTTTGCCCGACGAGCTCACAGAGGAGCTCGCTCTCACGGTCCTGCCGATCAGCGAGGAGGGTCTCGAGGTCGTCGCGGCCGACGGCGAGGACGAGTCCACGTGGCGCCTCCCCGAGTCCGTCGAGCGTGCCGAGCTGGCCGCGGCCAATCACCCCTTCGTCACAGCCTACCTGGGGGCGGTCGAGCAGCCGGGCATCGACGCGGCCGTGCTCGTGACGCCCGCCGTCGAATTTGCCGCCATGTTCCGCAACGCCGCGCTCGCAGCCGAGCTCGCCGACCGCCCCGCGATCGCCATCGACTCGCGCACGGCCGCCGCCGGCCAGGCGCTCGTGGTGCTCGCCGGTGCCGAGGCCGCCGCCGCGGGGGGTGACCTCGCGACCGTGGTGGAGGCGATCGAGAGCGCGTCGCGTCGCGTCGAGCTCGTCGCGTCGCTCGCGACGCTCGAACCGATCCGGCGCTCGGGACCCGTCCCCGAGGAGGTCCTCGCGGCGGCCGGCCCGGAGGGGCGCCGCTCCCTGTTCCGCATGCGCGCGGGCATGATCGAGCCGCTCGACGACGCCTCGGGCGCCGAGGAGGCGCTCGCAGCGATCCGCGCCGTCTACCGTCGGAGCGGGGGCACCGGCATCGACCGCACCGCGGTCTTCCACGCCGGTGTGCCGACGCTCGCCGCGCGGCTCTCAGAGCTGCTCGGGGGCGTCGACTTCGTCACCGGATTCTCCGTTGCGATGCAGGTCCACACCGGTCGCGGCGTCGTGGGGGCAGCGTGGATCGCCGGCGACGGAGGTCGCTGAACGCATCTTGGACCACCGCGGACGACGGTGGGATCGTTGCAGCCGGCCGTGCAGCCGGGTAGCCTCCTCGCCGCGCGCACGGGTGGGTTGCCACGCCGGTAGCCTTCCTCTGGGCGGACGCGACGCGAAGGCCGGACGATGGGCGCGCTGGGTGGGACCGATACGGGACGCGTCGGTAAGAGGACGCCGAGGGTGACCGGACGAAGGTCCGCGTCGAGCCGCGGGGAGCCGCCACCGGCGCTGCACGCTCCCGAGACCACTGCCGAGATCCCGGTCGTCGGTCCGCAGCCAGCCGCGGGTCCACGCGCCAGCTGGGCCGAGGGGACCGTGCGCGAGTCCGGTTCCGGCGTCCTGCTGCCCGACGGCTCCGTCTGGTACCCGGCCACACCTGGGCGCGAGCCGGCCCCCTTCCTCCTGCGCCTGTTCGTGTGGCTGCTGGTCTTCCTCGTCGTGCTCGGCGGCGCAGGTCTCGCCGTGGAGCACTACCACCCGAGCTGGCTCGCCTTCGCGCGCAACACGGGCTCCAGCGCCGTCGTCGTGACAGCCCCGGGCGACACAACCGGGTCCACCAGCGCCGCGGTGGCGCCGACCGGCGGCTTCCACCTCGTCGCCAACTCGGCGAAGGGCGCGACGTACGCGACCGGTGCGAACGCCTACAGCCTCGTCATCCGCTTCACGCATCCGGTCTGGACCGTGGTCGCCTCGCCTGCGGGCTCAAAGACCTATCTCGTCGAGCAGACGCTTCAGCCGAACGCGAGCCCGAAACAGGTGATCGTGAACGGTTCGGCCTCGGTCCAGCTGTCGGCGTCGACCAAGGCCATCGACGTGCTCGTCGGCGGCAAGAGGGTCGGCAGTGTCGCCGATCCCGCCGTGGGCGACGTCTACACCTTCCGCCCCTGACCGACCGCCCCGGGCCCGGGGCGCGCCCGGGGGCACCGCGGCGTTGAGGCAGACTCTCCCCCGGCTACGCGCACCCTGCGCCGCCAGCGGCAGTCGACGGCACGTCCGTCACGACGGCGAGGAGGTATTCGGCGGTGGCCGAGCAAGGCTCGACGGCGAGCGCGGCGAACATCGCGCGCCAACGGCGCTTTTGGACCCGACGCGCGGCCTCCTGGGACCACGGCGCGGAGAACAACCCCGGGCTCGTCAAGGTGGTCGAGCGCGTCGTCGCGCTGGCGGCCCCCGCGGCCGGTGAGACAGCGGTCGACCTCGGGTGCGGCTCGGGCCAGCTGACCTTCAAGCTCGCCCCCTCGGTGGCCCGCGTCCTCGCCGTGGACGTGAGCGGCGAGATGATTCGGCTGCTCGGGCGTCACGCCGCCGAACGGGGGGTCACCAACATCGAGGGGCGCGTCGCCGCGATCGAGCACCTCGCCCTCGAGCCCGAATCGGTCGACCTTGTCGTCTCCAACTACGTGCTCCACCACCTGCGCGACCCCGACAAGGCGGTGATGGTCGCCCACGCCGCAGGCTGGCTGCGCCCCGGCGGACGCCTGGTCGTCGGCGACATGATGTTCGGCCGCGGCGGTGACGCCCGGGACCGCCAGGTCATCTCGTCCAAGCTGGTTCTGCTCGTGAAGAAGGGGCCCGGCGGCTGGTGGCGGATCGCGAAGAACGTCGTCCGCTACCTGCTGCGCGTCCAGGAACGGCCCGTGTCGATGGCGGCCTGGGTCCAGATGTTCGAGCGCGCGGGACTCGTCGAGGTCGAGGCGGTTCCCGTCGTCAACGAGGCGGCCGTCGTCGTGGGGCGCAAGCCGCCCCGCTGAGATCGCCGGCCCGAACAGGCACTCGGCCGAGACGGAGCCGGGCGCGACTCAGCTCAGCGCCCAGTCGTAGGAGTGCTCCTTGTCGGGGTAGCTCCCCGCCGCGACCTCTTCCGCGAACTCGGCCGCGGCGGTGACCATCCGTGCGCCGAGGTCGGCGTAGCGCTTGGCGAACCGGGGTCCTGGTCCCGGCGTCATCCCGAGCATCTCGGGTCCGACGAGCACCTGGCCGTCACAGTCGGGGCCCGCCCCGATGCCGATCGTCGGCACCGACAGGGCGGCGGTCACTCGGCGCGCCGCCTCGTTCGGGATCGCCTCGAGAACGACCGCGCAGCAGCCGCTCTCCTCGAGGCGGCGGGCGTCGTCCACGAGGTGGCCCGCCGCGGCCTCGCTGCGAGCCTGGACGCGGTTGCCGCCGAAGCGGTGGAAGGACTGCGGGGTGAGCCCGAGGTGGCCCATGACCGGAACGCCCTTTGTCGTGAGGGTCTCGACGAGAGCGAATTCGGGGCCCTCGAGTTTGACCACGGCCGCGCCGCCCTCCTTGAGAAGGCGGATCGCATTGCGCACGCCGTCAGCGACGTCGGCCTGGTAGGCGCCGAAGGGCAGGTCGGCGACGAGCAGTGCCGAAGAAATTCCGGCGCGCACCGCGCGGGTGTGATGCACCACGGCGTCCATGGTCACCGAGAGTGTCGTCGACTCTCCGAGAACCACGGTTCCGAGCGAGTCCCCGACCAACAGAACGGGGATCCCCGCCTCGTCGAAGGCCCGCGCCGTCGGGTAGTCGTACGCGGTGAGCATCGCAAAGCGCCGGCCCTCGGCCTTGAACCGGCGTAGGTCTTGCACGGTCGTTGCCATCTCCGCTCCTCTCGGTCCCGGGGCTCCGCCTCCAGGCCAGTCGCTGCGGCACCCCGGCGCGCCGGGGCGTTGCCGAGACTACCGCGCGGCACTCCGCGTGCCCGCTTCGCGGCGCGCACCGCCGCGCGTGGCACAGGGCCCCGGGGGGCGGCGCACGCCGGCTCCTCGGGCCGGCAACACCCCTGGTCGGCGCGGTTCCGGCCAGGGCTTCTTTGAGTCCCGAGACGACGCTCGAGATCTCTGACCGCACGCACCGCTGTGTCGTCACGCGCTCGGCGTCGTTCCACGACAAGCAGTCCCCGGGCTTCGCCCAGACCCTCGCCAAGGCGAGCGGCGAGCTCGCGCAGCTCGAGCGCCGACCGGCGGGCGGCAGGAGCCGCCGGAACCGGCGCGAGGTCGCAGCCGACTGAAAGAGATCCTCGCCCCGCGCTGGAGTTCGCGGGTGCTGTGCGTCGAGCCGTCGGGCACGACACCGGCCGATCTCGCCCTTTCCTGGCGCCTCGACGAGGACGCGCGCGCCTGCCTGGAGACGAGGCGTTCGAAGAACGCGTCCTCACCACTGACCGGAGCGACTGGACGATCGCCGAGGTGATCACGGCCTGTCGTCGCCGGTGACAGGTCGAGCACGGCTTTCGCCAGTTGAAGCACCCCGAGCACGTGGCGGTCGCCCGGATCTTCCACTGGAGGGGTCAAAAGATCGCCCTGCACCTGTCCGCCTTCGTGCTCGCACTCGCCGTCATCTACCTCATGACAACACAGGCGCGCCGCGCCGGGTTCAACCTCAGCGCGGACCAGGTCCTCGACGAGCTGGCCGGGATCGGCGAGACCGTCTTGCTCCATCCCCTCGACGGGCGGCCGCCCCCGGGCGCGGCGCCTGCTCACCGATCGCTCAGACACCCACGAGCAGCTCTTTCGCGTCTTCGGACTCGAGCAGATGGCGCCGCATTCTCGGGCAGTGCGCGAGCGCGGCCGAGAAAATGCCGCACAGCTCGACGAATGGCCCCGCCGTTCCCGCGATCCCAGAAACTCCCGCTAGGCGCCGGGTCCCGCGTCGGCGATCGCGCGCACCTCGTCGAGGCGCGCGCCGTACTGGCCGATGCGCGTCAGCACGACCGTCGCGCCCGCCTCTGCCCACGGCTCGCTCGGCGCATCGGGGGGGAGGTCGACGACGACGTCGAAGTCGCCCGCCGCGCCCGGATCGCGCAGTTCGGCCATCACGCGGCACAGCTCGGCAACCTGGCGGGGATCCCCGACGTCGATGATGAAGACACCCTCGTAGTGGGCCGCGCGCCGAAGCGGCCGCCGGTTGGGCCAGCGCGCCCCGACCCAGGTCGGCAGCGGCGACTGGCGCGGCGTCGGGAGCAGTCGGACACCGTCGGCGCGGTAGTGGGTCCCGACGTGCCGCACGGTCTCTCCGCTGAGCAGCGCGCGGACGAGCTCCAGGCCTTCGTCGAGCATCCGGCCACGCAGCACCTCGTCGGTCTCCTCGCCGAAAGCGGAGAACTCCCGGTGCCGATCGCCGCCGATGCCCACGCCAAGGGTCATGCGGCCCTCGCTCAGAAGGTCGAGCGCGGCGAGCTGGCGCGCGAGGACGACCGGCCGGCGGCGCGGAATCGGGGTCACCATCGCGCCGAGGCGGAGGCGCTCGGTGCGCTCTGCGGCGACGGCGAGTGCGACGAAGGGATCGAGCACCTGGTCGGCCGGAGGGCCGTAGAGGACATGGTCCCAGACGAAGAAGCCGTCCCACCCCGCCGCCTCGCAGCGGCGCGCCAGGTCGCCGACCACGTCGGGATGCGCGAGCTCGCCGAAAGGGGGGACGAACAGGCCGCGCTTCACGCCCCGACGCTACCGTTTCGGGCACCGCTAGCCTGCGGGCCGTGCTCCCGCCCTTCGTCGGTCCCGAGATCCTCGACGACGCGCCCGGCGGCCTTGTCGTCGCGGACGTCCGCTGGTACCTCGACGGCCGCTCCGGGCGGGCCGCGTACGACCGCGGCCACATCCCCCACGCCGTCTTCGTCGACCTCAACGAGGCGCTCGCCGGGACGCCCTCTCGGGCCGAGGGGCGTCACCCGTTGCCCACTCCCGAGACGTTCGCCGCGGCGATGGGTGCCGCAGGGATCGGGCCGGCGACCCCGGTCGTCGCGTACGACGACGCCGGCGGCGTGATCGCGGCGCGCCTCGTCTACCTGCTGCGCATCCTCGGATCCCCCGCCGCGGTCCTCGACGGCGGGATCGCGGCATTCGCCGGGGCGCTCGAGACTGCGGAAGCAGTCGTCACAGAGGCCAATTTCCCGGCCCGCCCGTGGCCCGAGTCGGCATTCGCGACCATCGAGCAGGTGGTGGGCCCAGACGCCGTCGTGCTCGACGCACGCGACGGCGAGCGCTACCGGGGCGAGACCGAGCCGGTCGACCCGCGCGCCGGACACGTCCCCGGTGCGCGCAGCCTCCCCTGTCGGGACAACCTCGACGCCGACGGACGGCTGCTTGCGCCCTCGGCCCTGCGGGCCCGGCTCGCGGCCGTCGGCATCGACGCGCCGGACACAGCGGTCATCTCCTACTGCGGGTCGGGCGTCACCGCCTGCCACAACCTGCTGGTCCTCGAACACGTCGGGCTCGGGCGAGGCCGCCTCTTCCCCGGCTCCTGGTCGCAGTACGCCTGGCGGGACGACCTGCCGCTCGCAACCGGTCCCGAGCCCGGGGCGCCGGTTCGCAGCTGAGCCGGGGCGGGCGGGCCACGAAGAAGTGGGCGGCGCGTCCCCGCAGCGATCAGCGGGCGCGTGCGGCCAGCCAGGTGCCGAAGTCGGCCGCGACGATGCGTTCGTCGTGGACCCCGGCCGCTGCCGGGGAGCACAGCCAGCAGATCGGCTCGGCCATCACCGAAGCGGGGAGCAGTTTCGAGCGCGTCTCTTCGGGCAGCCCCTCGGGGATCATCCCGGTGAGCGTCGCCCCACCCGGCAGCAGAATGTTCACCGTCACCGAGCTGCCCGCGAGGTCGGCCGCCATGATCCGGGAGAGCGCTTCGGCACCGGCGCGGGCCGGGCCGTAGGGGACGAATCCCCTCCGGTTCATCGTCGCGTGGTTCATCGAGACGTTCACGACCCGTCCCCCACCCGCGGCGAGCAGACGCGGGACCACGGCCCGCGCGACAAGGAAGTAGCCGCCGAGATTGGTGGCCACGACGTCGCGGAAGCCCGCGGGCGAGACCGTCCAGAACGGCTGTGGTTCGGTGATGAAGCGTGGGTTGACCGTGCGCATCCCGATGCCGGCGTTGTTAACCAGGACGTCGAGACCGCCAAGACGTTCGACGGCGCGCTCGACCCCCCGCTCGACCTCGTCCTCGTCCCGCACGTCCATCCCGACGCCGATGGCTCCCCTTTGGAGACTGCGCGCCGCGGCCTCGGCGCGCGCGGCGTCGCGGCCCGTGACTGCGACGGCCGCGCCGGCATCGACCAAAGCGGCCGCCATCGCGGCCCCGAGCCCGCTCGTGCCGCCGGTGAGGAGAACGCGGACCCCGTCGGCCCGAGCGCGCGTCGTCGCCATGCGGCGAAGCTAGCGACACGCGCCCGCCGCCGCTCGATCATGGGCGACGGCGTCACCCAGGCCGCGAGCGCGGGTGGGCCGCGCGCTCTGGTGACCGGCTCCGGGAAGCCGGGTCCTGCCGGGCCACGTCCCGGCGGCGCGGGCCCGGGGCCGTCGGCTCCGGCGCCCTCGGCTCGCAGGATGATCGCCCACGAGCTCCGATCCGACGACAAGGCCCGGGATCTCACTGCGTTGGCCGGCTCTTGGCGAAGGAGGTGGTCTGGGGCGAGCCGGGTGCCGAAGAGACATGTCACGGCCGCGACAAGGTCCTCGCCACCTTCGGCCGCCCTGCGGCGGCGCAGGTGACCACCATGGTCCTCGCGGTCACCAAGCACGAGCGCGGGGTCGTCGTCCACCTGCAACTGCCCGATCGCCGTCGGTGACCGGCCCGGGTGGTCGAGGAGGGCCGAATCGTGGAGATCCGCGGGCACGACGACGCGGCGGGGGCGCGGCGGCGGTGGGTGGACGATGATCGCGGCGAGCGACCGGGCGCGGGTCGCGAGAGGTGAACGATTTGCGCGACAACCCTCCGGTCGCATCGCCGCCGACCGGTCGCCGCCGTGCCTCACGACCTGGCGCTCAGGAAGCGCTCGCCCGCGGCCCGAACGCCCGCCGGGCGCGTCTTGGTGGCGCGCCGCACTGTCGCATCGCGGAGCAGCCTCCCGGCGCCGGCTGGGACCTGCTCGGGACCCTGGGCGGTCGCAGACCCCGAGGCGGCGAGCGCGGCGTCGGCCCCAGGACTCGCGTCGACGCGGCGGTGGACCACCCCCGGGAGGATCGGTTGTCCGGTCTGCTCCTGACGACACCGCGTGATCCGCTGAGCGGTCCCCGCCTCTTCGGCCGGCCTCTTTCCGCCTCGGCCACCACGCGTGACGCGCCGGGATCCCGCCACCGGGACGGGTGTGCCAAGCCGCGGGCTGACCGACGTCGGCACCGGGGCGGCGCGGAGTCCTCCAAGGACGCGGGCGGCGCCGCAACGCCGTCGGCCCGTGCCGGCGACCCGGATGCCCTGCCTACGACGAATCCACCAGGGTCGGGGCCCCATAGAGGTCCGTGAGGTCCGCGGCCTGCGGCGCACGATCGCCGTCCCCAGCGCTCGACCCGCGAGCCGCCGTTACCCCCGGACCCGTGGTCACGCCCGGTGCCCGCTGCCGATCAGCGGGAGATCCCGGGGGTGACCGCACGCCTGCGGCCCGCGGTCGCGCACGTCCGCCCCCGAGCCGCCGGACGTGCGCGCTCGTCGCGCCGGCACGCGATCCGCAGCACCGTGGCACCCGCGCCGAGGACCGCGGCCCACGTCGCAACTGCCGCGCTGTATACACACGGTCCATGCAATGACAGGCGCTTTGCCGTCGGAGAGCTCCGACAGAGGGGAAAGAGTCGGTCCCCAGCACCCGAGTTGGGGCGGTGGCCACGGGCGGCGCGGCCTGGCAGACGGCGCTCAGGAGCCGGCCGCCCGCACCTCGCGTCGCCCGCGGGTCCGCACACCGGCCGCTTCGACGGACGCGCCCGATCAACGGAAGCAAGCGCCCCACGCGGCTGCAGTAGTGCGCATACTCCGGGTGCAGCGCGAGCAGGTGCGGCTCCTCGACCAACCGGACCAGGACCTCCTACCCGACGAGCGCAAAGGGCACGGCGCCGAGGGCAACCGAGGTCGGATCGACCGACGCAGTGGCGAGCAGCAGAGCCACGAGCCCCGTGTACATCGGATGTCGGGCCACGCGGAACGGGCCGCGCAGGACGAGCGCCTCGCGCGTCCCAGGCACGACCCCGATCCGCCACGACGGACCGAGGACAACCTGACTGCCACGCACGGGCACGGCAGCCGCACACCAGACGGCGAGGGCCGCGATCTGGATCCCGGCGCGGTCCAAGGCGGCAATCGGCGCAACCCTGCCCACGAGGTTGGCGACCGGTCCGAGGCCGGCGCAGCCCAAGCCCGCGACCGGCGCGCACCCGCTCCACCACTCGGCGGAGAAGAGACGGTTGCCAAACAGCCGGAAGCGGGAGGCGCCCGCCGATCTCGAACGCACGAGCACCTGCACCGTTGCGGACAGAACGAGCAAGGCGAACAGTGCGAGTGCCACCCACGCCATGACCGCATTCTCGCCGCGGACCGGACGGCGGTCGCCACGAGCCCGTTGCTTGCGCCGCCGGCCCGCGCCGTTCCCCGGGGCGCGGCTGCGGGATCTGGCCGCCGACGACAGGCGGCCCGTGAGCCGGTGGTCGACCCGACCCGGGTCGTGGTCGACGCCGAAGACCGCGGCGGGCCAGCAGACGCCCGCGTGCCGGACCCGGGTGGGCTTGACAAGGCCCGAGGACCAGCGACGCGAACGCTGATATGCCAAGATGCGTGTCGTAATAGGCGAGACGGGGGACGTGCGGTGCGGGCTCAATTGATTGCCGCTCAGCTCAAGCGCGGGCGCGAAGGTGACCTGGTGCGCTTGCACGAGGAGTTGAACAAGCTCGAGCAGCCCGACTCGGGCCTGATCCGCTCGCTTCTCCTGCAGGACCAGAGGGACAAGAGCAGGATCTACACCCTGGTCGTCTTCGAGAGCGAGAAGAAGGCCCGCGAGCGAGAGAGCGACCCGCGGCGCCAGGAGGGCCTGCAGTCGCTCAGGGCGCTGATGGCCAAGATCTTCGACGGCCCGCCCGAGTTCGTCGACCTCAACCTCGTGAAGGAGTTCGTGCCGTAGGGCGCGGGCCGAGCCCGAGCGCGACGCGCCCTTCGGGGCCCGACGGGTGCCGCAGTCACGCCTCCCGAGCGCGGGACACCGCGGCGGGCGCTGCGACCGTCTTCACCTTCCGGCCGCGGGAAACCTCGAAGGGCCGATCGGGCTCACCTCGCCTGAGTGCCCGCTGGCCGCGCGCGATCCGCGCGACGGCGCGATTTGGACCGGATCCGACAAGCACGCACGCGATGCCGGATCCCAAGAGCGTGTGGCGCCTGTGCGGCCCCACCGTCGCCCGCCAGCACGAGGGACCACTCGGCGCCGGCGGCACGGGACCGCCGCCGCGAGAGACCCCGACGCCGGTCGGCGATCGTCCGGCCCTGGGACGCACCAGAGCGCGGCGGGCGGCGGGGGTCGCCGGGCGCGACGACGTAGCGCGGTCGTGAGCGGTGAACGAGCACCCGTGCACCGGCCAGGCACCGGCGTCCGAGACGGTCGCCAACCGAACCCGAATCCGGCGGCCGAGAAGCGCCACATCCTGTCCTCCTGCCGATCCTCCGCCCGCGCAGCGTCGAGCGACCGCCCGGACCCTCGCAACCTCGCGTCGGGACCGGCGCACCAACTCGAGCGCGTCGGACCGCGGTGCTGGGCGCGGTGGGCGTCGTCGGCGCGCCCGTAACGGGCGCGCCGACGCGCCCGGGGATCGGCCCGTCAAGAGCGACAAGGGTCCGGCGACCGATCAGTGCAGGCCGAAAGCCCCGGACGCGTCGAGATGGGTCATGGCGGCCAGCCACGCCCGCGTGTGCGCCGCTCGCGCGGGCGAGAACCCGGCCCGCCCGGCGCCGCATGCGTTTGCTGCGTCGCTCCTCCAGGATGCGCCCACGACCACCACGGCGTGCACTCGGAGAGTCCCGTCACAGGGGAGGGCCGGGGCCCGTCAGTTCCCGGTGTCCCCGGCTCGCCGGATTCCTCCGGCGGCGTCGCCGAGCGTCGGCGGGTGCGCCGCGAGCGCGCCGGCGACCGACGCGCCGCGGGGGACCAGCGGGATCAGACAGGCCTGCAGCGCGTGGTAGAGGTCGGGCTTTCCGTACCACGGCCCAAAGGCCCGGCGGTTCTGCTCGTCGAGTTGCGCATACCCACCCCCGCGGGCGT
>JAJZMN010000118.1 GCA_021850345.1 Actinomycetes bacterium
ACTGGGAGGTCGAGGACCCCGCAGGCAAGTCCCTTGCCGACGTGCGCCCGATCCGCGACGAGATCGAGCGGCGCGTGCGAGGCCTGCTCGCTCGGATGGGCATCGAGAACACAGCGAACACAGCGCACTGAGTGGTCCCCGGCCGCACTGAGTGGTCCCCGGCCGCGCTGAGTGGTCCCCGGCCGCACCGAGTGGTCCCCGGCCGCACCGCGACAACCCTTCAGGAGCCGAGCGTCGACGCGAAGAACTGCTCGGTCGCCTGCCAATGACGCGTGGCGGCGGCTTCGTCGTAGCTCCCGTGGTCAGGCACGGCGAAACCGTGGTGGGCCGGATAGGTCTCGATGGTATGGGCGACGCCGGCATCGCTGAGACTGCGTTCGAGCAGGTTCTTCTGCTCCTCTGGGAACGTCTGGTCCTCGGTGGCACCAGCCACGTAGATGGCGGCTGCAATTGTCCTGGCTTTGTGGTGGGGGCTGTCGGGGTCCTCGGGGTTGGCAAGGTTCGCGCCATGGAAGGAGGCGGCCGCTGCGATGCGCCCACCCAGGTTGGCCGCGGTGATCAACGAGAGCCGGCCACCGAAGCAGTAGCCCGTGGTGCCGATCCTGCCCTGCTTCGTCTCGGGCAGTGACTCGAGGTAGTCGACGAAGGTGTTGGCGTCACGGACCACCATCTCGACGGTGTAGCCCTGCATCATCCCCATGACCTTCTCGGCCGTCGAGGGTGTGGAGAAGGCGGTGCGCATGTCGATCGGGTCGTAGTGCCCGTTGCGGTAGTAGAAGTCGGGAACCAAGACGACGTAGCCCAGGCTCGAGAGCCGCTCGCCCATCTCGCGCGCGACGTCGCGCATTCCCGCGGCGTCGGGGTACATGATCACCGCAGGCCAAGGACCATTGCCGGCCGGAATGCTGAGCGAGGCGGGGCAGGTGCCGTCCGCGGTCTGGATCTCCACCGCGCGTCGGGTCATGGCGACTCCCTTCGTCGTGCCGGTTCTCGAAAGTGCAGCGAGCGCATGCCAGATTACGCGCCAGGTTGCAGAAGGCTCGCCACCACCGGTGCCATTGAGGCTACAACGGGTACCCGTGCGTCGGATCTGGAAAGCCATCGTCCCCGAGTGGGCGGACCGGAACCTGAAGGTCGTCCTCGCCGCGCGCGCCGCGATGAGCGTCGGTCGGGCGATCGCGGCGGTCGTCACGGCCCTCTACCTTGCGGACATCGGCTTTTCCGCCATCGAGATCGGGGTGCTCTTCGTGGGCGTGACCGCCGTCTCCGCGCTGATGAGCACCGCGATCGGTCTGCTCGCCGATCGGCTCGGACGGAAACCCTTCCTCGTGGTGGTGCCACTGCTCGCCGCCGGTGCCGCGGTCGCCTACGCCGAGGTGCGGGTCACCGCCGTGCTGTTCGTCGCGGCCGCCCTCGGCTCGTTCGGCCGTGGATCAGGGGCGGGTGCCGGCAACGTCGGGCCCTACCAACCGGCAGAGGCAGCGATCGTGGCCGATAGCGTGAGAGGGAACCGACGGGCGGCGGCGTTCGGCCGGATCGCGTTCGCCGCCACGCTCGGTGCGCTCGTCGGGGGCCTCCTTGTCTCGGTCGTCAGCACCTCCGCGCACATGACGCCCGCGCAGGCAACCGCTGCGTACCGTCCCGCCTTCCTCCTCGCCGCTGGGCTCGCGGTGCTCGCGGGGCTGCTCGCCTTGCTCGTGCGCGAGCCATCGCGGCGCGCAGCGCCCGAGGGCGCGCGTCCGCGGAGGTTCCAGTGGCCCCGGCGCTCATGGCCCTCCCTGTGGCGGTTCTGGGTCACGAACGCCACCAACGGGGTGGGCATCGGGCTTTTCGGGCCGTTCGTGAGCTACTGGCTGTACCGCCGTTACGGGGTCAGCCCCGGGACCATCGGCATCCTCTTTGCGTTCGTCAACCTCGGGTCCCTCGCGCCGACTCTCGCCGCGGCTCGGGTCGCCCGTCGGTTCGGCACGGTCAGGGCCATCGCCATCGTGCGGGCCGTGGGCGGCGTGTTGCTCGTCCCCATGGTCCTCGCCCCCACCTTCTGGATCGCCGGGGCGGTGTACTTCGTGCGGATGATGGTCCAGCGCGTCGGCCTGCCACTGCGCCAGTCGTTCACCCAGGACATGGCTCACCACGAGGAACGGGCAAGCGTCGCCGCTCTCTCGACGCTGCCGGCCCAGGCGACGATGGCCGGCAGTCAAGCGGCGGCCGGGTACCTCTTCGACGACGTCGGGCTCGCGGCGCCCTTCGAGCTCGCTGCGGTCTTCCAGGTGGCCAACGCCATCCTCTACGTGCTGCTCTTCACGCTCAGGCCGCCGCGGCCGCTGGAAGCTCCCGTCGCCGCACATGCCGAGCACCTGCCGCCCGAGCAGGCCGACGAGGATGCGGAGGTGGCGGCAGGCGTCGCGATGGCCGTCGGCGACGACGCGGAGGACCCTTCGCCGACGGAGCCGCAGGAGAAGCCCGCCACGCCGTCGGTACCGAGCGTGACCGGCGAAGGAGATCGGACCGGCTAGGCAAAGGGCGCCGTCGCTCCTTCAGGAGTCGCCACCGGCGCACCTCCAGGAGTCGCCACCAGTTCTCGTGAACGAGTGGAGCTAGCCTTCGCGCTCTTCGGCCCGATCGGCCATGCGCTCTCGGATCAAGTCGGTGACTGTCGCGTCGAGGAGGGTGGTCACGTCGCCCAATTCCCGGCCGTCGGCGATGTCACGCAGCAGGCGGCGCATGATCTTGCCGCTGCGGGTCTTGGGCAGCTCGGGCGTGATGATGACCTGGCGCGGCTTGGCGATCGGCCCGATGACCGCGGCGACGTGGTTGCGCAGCTCTTCTGCGAACCGCTCACCGTTGGCCTCCTCGTCGGCAACGTGGCTGCGAACCGTGACGAACGCCACGATGGCCTGCCCAGTGGTGGCGTCGCTGGCCCCCACCACCGCCGCCTCGGCCACGCTCGGGTGGCCGACGAGAGCGTGCTCGATCTCGGTCGTCGAGATGCGGTGCCCCGAGACGTTCATGACGTCGTCGACCCGCCCGAGGAGCCACAGGTCGCCGTCCTCGTCCTTCTTGGCGCCGTCACCGGCGAAGTACGCGCCCTTGAACCGGGACCAGTAGGTGTCGCGGTACTGCTGATCGTCGCCCCAGATGCCGCGCAGCATGCCCGGCCACGGTTCGGTGAGGACCAGGAAGCCGCCACTCCCGTTGGGGACGGGCTTCCCTTCATTGTCCACGACGTCGGCTGAGACACCCGGGAACGACTGCATGGCGGCGCCCGGCTTGGCCTCGCTGATGCCGGGGAGCGGCGTGATCATGATGCCACCGGTCTCCGTCTGCCACCACGTGTCGACCACAGGTGCCCGGCTGCCACCGACATGGGTGTGATACCAGATCCACGCTTCAGGATTGATCGGCTCACCGACGGAGCCCAGTATCCGGAGGCTCGACAGGTCGTAGGGCTCCAGCTCTTCGGCACCCCACTTCATCAGCGTGCGGATGGTGGTCGGCGCGGTGTAGAGGATGGTCACCTTGTGGTGCTCGATCAGCTTCCACCACCGGTCCTTGTCGCCGGGATGGGGCGTCCCTTCGTACAGGATCGAGGTGGCGCCATTGGCCAGCGGCCCGTAGACGATGTAGCTGTGGCCCGTGACCCATGCGATGTCGGCCGCGCACCAGTACACGTCGGTCTCCGGTTTCAGGTCGAAGACGTAATGATGGGTAGCGCTGACGTGGGTGAGGTAGCCACCCGTCGTGTGCAGGATGCCCTTGGGCTTGGCCGTCGTGCCGCTCGTGTACATGATGTACAGCGGGTGCTCGGCGTCGAAGGCCTGCGCCTCGTGCTGCACGGACTGCTCGTCGACCACCTCGTGCCACCAGCGGTCTCGACCCGCCGTCCAAGCCACATCGTTTCCGGTCCTCCGGACCACCAGCACTCGGCGGACGTCCGGGCACGCCGTCAGCGCGTCGTCCACGATGGGCTTCACCGGTGCCGAGGACCCACGACGGAACTGCCCATCGACGGTGATCACCACGCGACAGCCGCAGTCGAGGATCCGGCTCCGGAGCGCCTCGGCCGAGAACCCGCAGAACACCACGGTGTGGGGTGCCCCGATCCGGGCGCAGGCCAGCATGGCGACGACCGTCTCTGGGATCATCGGCATGTAGATGGCGATCTGGTCCCCGGCTTGGACGCCGAGATCCAGCAGGGCGTTGGCCGCCTGGCACACCTGGCGGTGGAGGTCGGCGTAGGTCACGTCCCGCCGGTCCCGCTCGCCGTCGCCGATCCAGTGGAAGGCGACCTTGTCGCCTCGGCCGGCCGCCACGTGCCGGTCCACGCAGTTGACCGACGCGTTCAGCTTCCCGCCCACGAACCACTTGGCGTAGGGCAGCTCCCACTCCAAGACGGTGTCCCACTGCTGCGCCCATTCGAGGCGCCGGGCCATCTTCTCCCAGAAGGCGAGCCGATCACGAGCCGCTTCCTCGTACACCTCGGGCTGCGCGTTCGCTGTCATGGACAGCCCCGGTGGAGGTGCGACGCGTCGGCTCTCGTGGAGCCACGCAGCAAGGGCGACTTCGGGCGTCGTGCACCTCCTTCCGGGGATTTATACCACGGGCATCCCAACGCCACGGGCTCCCTTGGCGCAACACTGTTGGTGCAATGCCATGGATCTCGTCACTGTTGGTGCAATGCCACGGATCTCGCCGCTCGCCGGGTCGATGGAGCCCGACCTCAAGACATCGCGGGCGGCCGCCGATGGTTGAGTTGTGAAAGGTGCTCCGCCGAGCCGGCCGGCAGAACCGGCTCCCGGGAGCCACGCCGGTGGCACCGACGGTGCGGATGCGCTCGACGGTGCCCGCCGGGCACTCGGACGAACGCTGATCGATCGAGACGGCGACATCGTCCACTTCTGCCAGCGCAAGTACCTCTCCGAGATCTACCTCATCACGGGGGAACCGATCGCGCACCGCGAGGTCGCCGCCGAACCCATGTGGGCCGTGATCTCCCTCGCCACTCGGGCCATCGCCCGATGGCTCGAGACCGGTGCGTCGCCGGACGCCGCCGTGCGCTCGGAGATCGCCTCACTCGGCGACCTTGCCGCCCGGCAGCGCAGCCGCATCGCGACGGCGGCACCGTCGGCTTCCCTTGCCTTGCACCGGCGCCTCGCCCAGCCTGTGGCAGGCGGTAGCACAGGTCCGAGCGGTGGCGATAGCGACGATGGCTCTCCTGCGACATCGGTGCGGTTCGGCCTGTCGGTGGCCATGCTGACCAAGCTGAACTTCTGGTGGTGCGAGGGCACTTGGGCGGTGCTCGCCCAGGAGGGCGCGCGACTGGGCACGCCTGCTTCGCTCGTTGCCGAAGCCCGTGACATGGTGATGCGGACCAGCCATACCAGCCTCGTCGACATGGCGACGCGCTTCGACGCCGAGCTCGAGTCGATGCATCGCCGTCTGGCTGAGCTTGCCCTCGAGGACGCACTGACCGGGCTGGCCAATCGGACCGTCCTCACCGACCACCTCGACCGCGCCTTGGCCCGCCAGGCGCGCAGCGGCGCAACGTTGGTCTTGATGTTCGTCGACGTCGACGACTTCAAGGTCGTCAACGATGTCTACGGTCACGCCGTGGGCGACGCCGTCCTGGTGGAGATCGCTGCCAGGCTCGAGTCCAACGTCCGACCTGGGGACGTCGCCGCCCGGCTCGGTGGTGACGAGTTCCTCCTGCTCTTGGAGAACCTGACGACGTCGCGCACCGAGGTGGAGCGACGTGCCGAGCACTTGCGCGCGGTGATCGCCAATCCGATCAGCGTGCAAGAAGAGCAGTTGAGGGTCACGGCGAGCGTCGGCGCTGCCCTCGTCACGCTGCCCGGCCACCGATCGGACGAGGTCCTGGCCCGAGCCGATGGCGCCATGTACATCGCCAAGCGGGCGGGACGGGACCGCGTGGCAGTGGTCGAGCTCGACGAGGAGCCGCAGCCGATCCACTTCGCCACCGCGAGCGGGATGCATCGGGCGCTCGAGCATCAGGAGTTCTGCCTCGACTACCAGGCGGTCTACGACTCCCGCAGCGGTGCGGCCGCCGGGTTCGAAGCGCTCTTGCGTTGGGAGCACCCCGAGCACGGCAGGATTCTGCCGCTCGACTTCGTCCCACTTGCCGAGAAGTCCGGCTTGATGGTCCCCATTGGCGACTGGGTGCTCGAGGAGGCCTGCCGCCAGGCTGTGGCGTGGACGCAGCCTGGCGGCCGCACCCCCCGGATGGCGGTCAACGTGTCGGTCCGCCAGCTCGACGACCGGGAGTTCCCCCGTCGTGTGGCTCGTGTCCTCGACCGGACGGCGATGCCGCCGGACCGGCTCACGCTCGAGATCACCGAGACGATCCTGCTCGCTGAAGACGCCGCGCACGAAGAGGCGCTGAACGAGCTCAAGGGGCTCGGCGTTCAGCTGTCGATCGACGACTTCGGCACCGGGTACTCCTCGCTCGCCTACCTGCGTCGCCTGCCGGTCGACCAGCTCAAGGTGGACCGCAGCTTCATCGAGGACGTTGCTGCGCACGGTGACACTCGGATCATGCACGCCGTCGTGCGACTGGCCCACGATCTCGGGCTCGAGGTCGTGGCCGAGGGGGTCGAGACGCTCGACGAGCTCGACGTCGTTCGCCGCCTGGGATGCGACGTGATTCAGGGGTACCTGCTCGCGAGCCCGGTGAGCGCGGCGAAGATCGACCTGTCGGATGTGGATCCCCCGCGTTGCTTCCCCGACAGCCAGCGCTGTGGCGACGGTCCGCGCTCAGCGGACTGAGCCCGAGCCTGCTGGCCTCAGGGCGCGGTCGGAGGGCGCGGTCGGAGGGCGCGCCGGTGCCGTCGTGTCGAGACGGACGGCGAGCGCAGTGCGCAGCTCGTCGGCCGCGGCCCTCACCGGCGCCACGATGTGGTCGGCAGCCTCGGGGGTGCCCAGCCGGCTGATCGGCGCGGCCAGCGCGAGGGCAGCGAGCGGCAGGCCCCCGATGCCGGCGACGGCGACTCCGACACCCCCGATGCCGGTGTCGCCCTCTTCGAAGTTCGTGGCGTACCCGCGCACACGGATCTCGGCGAGCTCGATTTCGAGCTGCTTGCGGGACCGGATCGAGCGGGCCGAGCGCCCGACGAGCCGGTTCGACGGGTAGCGCGCCAAGAGCTCGTCCCGGCGCAGGAGCGCGAGCATGGCCTTGCCTCCCGAGGTGCAGTGGGCAGGCAGGCTGACACCGAGGCGCGATGCCACTCGAAGGCTCTGCGGACCGTCGATCGAGTCGACGAAGTGGACCTCTGCACCCTCGAGAACGAGCAAGCTGACCGTCTCGCGCGTGCGCTCGCGTAGGCGTTCGAGCACCGGCCGGCACCTCGTGCGAAGGCCGGCGGGCTCGTTGCCCGCGGAAGCGATCGCAAGGACCGACGGTCCGGGGCGGTAGGCGCCGCCCTGTCGTTCGTGCACCGCGAAGCCCCGGTAGCACAGCGTTCCGAGCAGTCGATGGGCGGTCGACGGTACGACGCCGAGGAGCTCCGCGGCCTCGGTGACGCGAAGCGAGCCGCGCTCGACGAGCGCGCGCAACAGCGCGAGCGCGTTGTCCGCGGACTGCACCACGTAGGCCGGGACACGCTCGGGCCCCACCCCTCGCGAGCTCTCGCCGAAGCGTCCAGCCGGCATGCCGGCGCGTCCAGCCGGCGTGCCGGCGCGTCCCGTCTGTTTCTTCACACAAGAAAGCTACCGGCCGATCCTTGCGCTGACCGCAATAGCGGTGCGAAGGTCGAGTGCGCGCGGGTGCCCGGGAGATGGGGGCATCCGGGCGGGTCGGTCCTGCACGACGACGAAAGGGGGCGATGACGAGCGCCACATCCCACGACGCTCGCCTGGATGGCGCAGCGGCTCCGCCGCGCCGTGTCGCCACCGAGGAGGCGTTCACCTATCGCTTCGCGCCGCCGACCGGGCCGCCCGAGGCACGCGGTGCCACGCCCCCGGTCTACCGGCGCGAGGTCATCGAGGGCATGCTCGTCGAGCGTGACGTGGCCGTCTCCTTGCGCGACGACATCGTCGTCCACGCCGACGTCTACCGCCCGGCCGACGATCGCCCGGTTCCCCCGCTGCTCACCTGGGGCCCCTACGGCAAGCACGCCGACCTCCCGGTCACGACGCTCTACCCCGACGGTGGCGTCGCGCCGGGCCAGCTGTCCGCCCACACCGCGTTCGAGTCGCCCGACCCTGTCTTCTGGGTCGGGCACGGCTACGCCGTCGTCACCGTCGATCCGCCTGGCACTTGGTACAGCGACGGCGACGCGACCTTCGTCTCTCCCGAGGAGGCGGCCTTCGGCTACGACTACGTCGAATGGGCCGGCACCCAGCCGTGGAGCACCGGCAAGGTCGGCCTCTCCGGGGTCTCGTACCTCACGACCTCCCAGTGGAACATCGCGGCCACGAACCCGCCGCACCTCGCCGCCATCAACCCGTGGGAGGGGTGGAGTGACACCTACCGTGAGGTCGTCCGCCATGGGGGCATCCCCGAGACCTCGTTCTGGCCCTACATCGCGCGGCGCTGGGCCTACGGCCTCCAGCGCACCGAGGACCTTCTGGCCGAGACGACCGAGCACCCCTGCCTCGACGCCTTCTGGGAGTCGAAGGCCCCCGTGCTCGAGCGCATCACGGTCCCGGCATACGTCGTCGCGAGCTACTCCGACCAGGGTCTGCACACCCGTGGCACTCTCGAAGGCTTCAAGCGGATCGCGTCGACGCACAAGTGGCTCGAGGTGCACGGCGGCAAGAAGTGGGGCTACTACTACTCCGCGCAGGGCCTCGCTCGGCAGCTGGCCTTCTTCGACCACTTCTTGAAGGGCATCGACAACGACGTCCCGAGCTGGCCGACGGTCCGCTTCGACGTGCGCGTCGACCATCGCCGAGCGGTCTCCAAGGAGACGACCGGCTGGCCGCTGCCCGACACCGAGCTCGTCGTCCGCCATCTCGACGCGGAGTCAGGGCGCCTGCTCGTCGAGGCGCCGTCGCAGCCGTCGACCGTCGACTACGACGCCGAGCAGCTGGGGCGTGCACGCGGACGCGCCACCTTCGACTGGCAGCTGGACGAGGCCGTCGAGCTCGTGGGCGGCGCCCGCCTCCGCCTGTGGGTGTCCACGCCGGATGCGGACGACATGGACCTGTTCGTCGCCCTGGAGAAGCTGGACCGCTACGGCGACCCCGTCGGCTTCAACTACTACGCCGTCTTCGAGGACGGGCCCGTCGCCCTCGGGTGGCTCCGCGTGTCGCACCGGGCGCTCGATGCCGAGCGCTCCACGGACATCCAGCCGGTGCTGACCCACCACAGGGAGGAAAAGGTCGCCCCTGGCACGATCGTGCCCGTCGACATCGAGATCCTTCCCTCGGGCACGCGCGTCGATGCTCGTGAGACCCTCCGTCTCGTCGTCCAGGGCACCGACGTCTACCGGCACCCGCGTCCGTTGACCCACCCCGTGCACGCCGACACCGTGAACGTCGGCATCCACCGCATCCACACCGGTGGCGCACACGACGCCACTCTCGTGATCCCACGCCTGCGCACCGTGTGGTGAGGGCACGGGCATCGAATCCGACCGACCATTGGAGGTACCCATGACCGCACACGACGCGCCGATCGCCCGAGGAGCAGAGGACCCGAGCCTCGGCTACCTGCGCATCGCCACCGAGGAGGCCTTCTGCCCGCCCGAGCTCGCGAGGATGTGGCGGGAGCTGATCGCGGCGGGCGGGGACCTGGACCCGGGGTTCGAGAGCCTCGTCGGCTTCTACCTGCGCAGCACGGCCGAGCGGCCCAGGTACGTCGCCGAGCGCCTCGGGGACCTGGGCGCGCTCCGGCTCGCCGACATGGACGCGACCGGCATCGACCGACAGGTCATCTCGCTCACCTCGCCGGGCACCCAGATCTTTTCGGACGCCGCGACGGCCGCGGCGGTCGCCACCTTGGCGAACGACCAGCTGGCCGAGGCGTGCCGGGCGCACCCGGACCGCTACAGCGGGCTGGCCGCGATCGCGCCACAGGATCCTGGCGGCGCGGCCGAAGAGATCCGGCGAGCGCGCGAGGAGCTCGGCTTGTGCGGGGTCATCTTGAACTCCCACACCAACGGTGAGTACTTCTCCGACGAGAAGTTCTGGCCGATCCTCGAAGCGGCCGAGGCGCTCGACATGCCGATCTACCTGCACCCCAACACCCCGCCGCGCGCCATGATCGGACCGCTCTTGGAGGCCGGCCTCGACGGCGCGATCTACGGCTTCGGCGTCGAGACGGGCATGCACCTCCTGCGCATCATCACCTCCGGGGCCTTCGACCGCTTCGAGCGCCTGAAGCTCGTCGTCGGGCACTTGGGCGAGGCGCTGCCGTACTGGCTGTACCGGCTCGACTACATGCACCGGGCGACGGTGCGCGCCGGGCGCTACGCGTGCATGAAGCCGCTCGAGCGCCAGGTGAGCGACTACTTGAAAGAGAACGTGTGGTACACGACGAGCGGCATGGCATGGGAGCCGGTGATCCAGTTCTGCCGCCAGGTGCTCGGCGCCGATCGCGTCCTCTACGCCATGGACTACCCCTACGAGTGCGTGCCCGCAGAGGTGCGCGCCCAGGACGCCATGGCGCTCGGCCCGGCCGAGCTCAAGGCGTTCTTCCAGACCAACGCGGAGGAGGTCTTCGGGCTCGAGCGGGACTGAGCCGGTCACAGACGACGCCCGGGGCACCCGTAGATGCCGGAGGCGACCGGTGCGCTCGCGCTTTCGCCTGGCGAGGTGGCGTCAGGTAACACTTGGGGACCCGCACCCAGAAAGGCGAGCAACCGATGACCTCCACCCCCTCCGCAGTCCCAGGCGTCGACGCTCGGGGCGCGGCCGATGCACATCGGCCCAGGACGTCCTCGTCCGCCGACATCCGCACGTGCGCGGAAGACATCTTGTACTTGCTCGGCGCACACGGCGTCGACGTGCTCTTCTTGCACCCCGGGACGGACTCGGCGCCCGTTCAGGAGGCAGCAGCCACCCTCGCGGAGCGTGGCGTGCCGTACCCCCGCCTCGTCACCTGCTCCTTCGAAGCGACTGGCCTGGCTGCGGCGCATGGGTACTGGCAAGCGACCGGCCGGCCACAGGCGGTCTGGGTGCACGTCGACGCCGGTACCCAGAACCTGGGCGCGATGGTCCACGACGTGCTGCGCGACCGGGCAGGGGTGATCGTGCTGGCCGGCAAGACGCCCTACGGGGAGGACGCGGACGATCCCGGTGGCCGCGACCAAGCCATCCACTGGGTGCAGGACGTACCCGACCAGGCGGGCATCGTCCGCGCGTACGCCAAGTGGACCGCGGAGCTGATCCGGGCCGAGGATGCGCCCCGCGTCATCGGGCGCGCAGTCCAGGTGGCCGGAGGAGGCATCCCCGGCATGGCCTACTTGACGATCTCCCGGGACGTGCTGATGCAGCCGGCGGCTGCGCCCAGCCGTCGCCGCCTCGCCGGCTGGGCGCAGCCACATCCTCCGGCGCTGTCGCCCGCTGCGCTCGGGCAGATCGCCGACATGATCGCCAGCGCCGAGCGGCCCGTCCTCGTCACGACGCGCGTCGGCCGGCGTCCCGACGGGATGGCGGCCGTCACGCGCTTTGCTGAGGTGGCGGCGGTCCCGGTCGTCGGTCGCCCCGAGGCGGTCAACATCGCGAACGACCATCCGCTCGCCCGCCTTCGCCCCGAGGAGGCGACAGCCCTGGTCGAGCGCGCGGACCTCTTGCTCGTCGTCGAGGCCGATGTGCCGTGGATCCCGCGTCAGGCGCACCTCGCGCCCGACGCGCGCGTGGTCCACATCGACCCCGATCCGCTCCACCCGTCCATGCCGCTGTGGACGTACCCGCTCGACGTGGCGGCGACGGCGGACGGTGCTGTCGCCCTCGCCCAGCTCGCCGACGCCCTCGAGGCACGTGCGCCAGGCGACGGTGCCGATCGCGAGGAGCGTCGCCGGCGCCTGGCTGCCGAGAAGGCAGCTGCGGGGGCGAACAGCTCGCCGCAGCCGACGAGGGGCCACGCGGCCTCAAAGGGCTCGGACGACGAGGGGAGGCTGCGGACCGCCGATGTCCTGCAGGTGCTCTCGGAATTGGTCGAGGAGGCGGACGTCGTTGTCGAAGAGGCAGTCACGAACGCGGGCGTCGTCGCCGCCCACCTGCCGCGCTCGCGCGCGGGCACGCTCACCTCGGCAGGTGGCCCCGGGCTCGGGTGGTCCCTCGGCGCGGCGGTCGGCTTGCGCATGGCACAGCCGACGCGCCGCGTGGTCGTCGTCGTGGGCGACGGGTCCTTCATGTTCGGCGTGCCCACCGCCGCTCTCTGCCTTGCCGCCGAGGCGGCAGCTCCGTTCGTCACCGTCATCTTGAACAACGACGGGTACCGAGCGAGCCGGCTCCCCGTGTTCTCGCTCTTCCCCGAGGGCCCCAGCTCGGCAGCTGGGGAGGCGATCGGCACGAGGTTCAGTCGCCCCCCCGACTTTGCCGCCGTCGCGCAGGCGTGCGGCGCGCTCGGGCGCACGGTCGACGACGAGGAGGGACTGCGCCGCGCGCTCGCCGACGCCTTCGCTGCCGTCGCCGCCGGCCAGGCCGCAGTCGTCGACGTCCACGTCGAGCGGCACTAGCTCGCCCGAACCGTTGCCGGGCCCGCCGGTCCGCAAGCGTGGGCCCGGCAGGGAACGGGTAGCAGTAGTGCGGTGGAGGTGACGATCGCGCTCGCGCTCGGCGCTGCGCTGTTCCTCGCGGTCGGGTTCGTGGTCCAGCAGCGGGTGGCTGCGCAGGAGCCACCCGAAGAGCGGCTCTCCTTCCTCCTCCTCGTCAAGCTCGTGCAGCGCCCCGTCTGGCTCGGCGGCGTCGCCGTCATGGCCGTCGGGCAGGTGCTCGGTGCTGCCGCGCTGAAGACGGGGAACCTGGCGCTCGTCGAGCCCGTCATCGCCACGAACCTGCTGTTCGCGTTGCCCCTCGCGGCCATCTGGAGCCGTAGGCGACTCGGCGTGCGCGAGTGGGCCGGTGGGTTCCTGCTCGTCGGTGGGCTGGCGACGTTCGTCGCCGCGGGCGACCCCCACGGGGGGCACGGCGCCTATGTCCCGTGGACCCACTGGGTGATGGCCGGCGCCGTGGTGGGCGCCCTGGCGAGCACGCTCGTCTCGATCTCGCGGCGCCAGGACCCCTACCGCCAGGCGACGTTCCTCGCGAGCGCGGCCGGGTTCCTCTACGGCATGCAGGACGCCCTCACGCAGCGGACCATGAGCGAGCTCGGACACGGCGTGCTCGCGATGCTCTCCACCTGGCCCGCCTACGCGCTGCTCACCGTCGCGGTCATCGCCATGCTGCTGTCGCAGAGCGCGTTCGAAGAGGCCCCGCTCTCTGCGTCACTGCCCGCCTCGACCGCCATCGAGCCCATTGCGGGGATCGCCTTCGGTGTCGGTCTCTACCACGACGCGCCGCAGTGCTCCCGCCTTCAGGCGGGAGATGAAGCGGCGCCGCCACAACGTCAAGACGGCGTCTTCTGCGAGGTGACGTAATCGGCGAGCACCGAGAGCGGGGGACCACCCCAGGCCCCGACGAAGTAGGACCGTGACCAGAAGTGCCCTCCCCACAGGTGCCGCTTTATGTGAGAGGCGTACTCCTGGCGCAGTCTCCTGGACGAGACGCCCTTGAGGGAGTTCACGAGCCGTGACAGCTGGACCGTAGGCGGGAACTCGACCAGGAGGTGGACATGGTCGTCCTCCCCGTCCATCTCGACAAGCATGACCCCGAAGTCCTCGCACACTTCCATAAAGACTTGACGGAGTCGTTCCAGCATCGACTTCGTGAGCGCTCCGCGGCGGTACTTGGTGACGAACACCAAGTGAGCGTGACAAGCCCATACCACATGTCGGCCCGTACGGACAGGTGCATCACTGGGCATGACGCCAACGCTACTATTGGGGTGTATGCCCCACAAGCGCACGGGTCTTGGCAGGCGTGACCCCCACAACCAACGCGGGCGGCGGGG
>JAJZMN010000192.1 GCA_021850345.1 Actinomycetes bacterium
TGGCGGCGGACTCGCCGGCGATCCGACCAAAGACCGAGCCGCTCGTGAGCCCCGTGCCGCCCGGGTAGTTGAAGTAGAAGAGGCCCCCGACGAGCTCCCCCGCGGCGAACAGTCCGCGTAGCGGATCGCCCTCGGTGTCGATGACCTGAGACGTCTCGTCGATACGGAGGCCGCCAAAGGTGAACGTGATCCCGCAGGTCACGGCGTAGGCCTCGAACGGCGGGGTGTCGACGGTGTTCGCCCAGTTCGTCTTGTCGACCGCCAAGCCACGCGTACAGCGGCCATCCTTGGCATTCAGGTTGAACGGCACCTCCTGTGTGACCGCCGCGTTGTACTCCTCGATCGTGCGGAGGAACTCGGCGCTGTCCACGCCCTCGAGCTTCTCGGCGAGCTCGGGCAGAGACGAGGCGCTGACCTTGGTGACGCGTCGAATGCGGTACTCATCGCGCAGAAGCGGAATGATCTTCGAGTCAAAGACCTGCCAAGCGAACTGACCAGGCTGGGAGAGGATCACCCGTCCGTACTTGGCATAGGTGTAGTTCCGGAAGTCTGCCCCCTCGTCCAAGAAGCGCCTCCCGTCTGCATTGACCATGACGGACAACGGATAGCTGTGCTTTTGAAAGGCATCGCCGACGCTCAAGTCACCGAACGGGGGCGCGTGCAGGTCCCATCCGACCGCATGCGCGCCAGACCAGTTGCCCCACGGCATCGCCCCGGCGTCGAGGGCCATGCGGATGCCGTCTCCGGTGTTGAAGCGGGTCCCCCTCACCTTGGCAAGATCCCATCCGGGTCCGAGGTAGCGCGTGCGCCACTCCGCGTTGGCCTCGAAGCCTCCGCTTGCGAGCACGACCGCGCCGGCGCGTACCGTGTGCATGTCGTCCCCGTAGAGGTAACGCACTCCCACGACGGATCGCCGCTCGGTGACCAGCTCCATGGCCCGTGCCTTGTAGAGGATCGAGGCTCCGGCCTTCTCCGCGGCATTCGTGAGGGCGTCGACGAGGCCCGGACCGCCTCCCAACGCCTCCAGCGTGAGCCCGCCCCAGAACGTGAACCTGCCGTCCACGTTGTACGCCTGGCGACCGTAGATAGGGTAGAAGCGCACCCCGTGGCCGCGCATCCACTGCAGCGTCTCGTAGCTGCGCTTCACGAGGACCTCCGCCAAGTCGGGGTCGGTCCGGTACTCGGTCACCCTGCCAATGTCGTCGAGGTACTGGGCGACCGTGTAGGCACCGAAGTCAGTATTGGCCACTTGGTCGGGGCTGAGATCGGGCACGAGGGCGAGGATTTCGTCGACGCCGTCGTACGCGAACCGCATCGCCCCTGCCGTGAAGGTCGAGTTGCCGCCGCGCTCCTCGAACGGCGCCCGCTCGAGCACCAATACCTCGGCACCCGCGTCCCGGGCAGCGAGCGCCGCGCACAATGCCGCGTTACCCCCGCCAACGACCACCACGTCGTAGTGCTGTGCCGTGCCCGCATCCTCACTGTCTCGACTCACTCCGTTGACCATCACAGGACTCGCTCTCCGCGCCGCGGTCTGCGCGCGACTGACCAGCTTCCGACGACGAGGAGGACAATGACGCCGAGCACCACCTCGTTCAAGAATCCGTTCACGTGCAACAGGTCGAGCCCATTGCCCACGAGGGTCAGCACGATGACCCCGAAGATCGTGCCGGCGACGCTGATGCGCCCACCGAAGAAGCTCGCGCCGCCGAGCATCACGGCGGCGATCGCGTCCAAGGTCACGTTTGTCCCCGAGCCGGGGAGGCCGCCGCCGACCCGGGCAGTCAAGAAGATGCCGGCTGCTGCGGCGAGCACGCCCGAGGCGACGTACGGCAAGAAGACGATCCAGCCGACCGACAACCCGCTCCGCCGGGCGCAGACCACGTCCCTTCCCGCGGCGAACCAGTGCCGCCCGACCTTGGTCGATCGGAGGAACACGAAGAGCGCGGCGATGAGCACGAGCAAGCCGATGGTTGCGAGGGGGAAGGGGCCGACGGACGCGCTCGCGACCCGCCAGAAGCTCCGCGGAACGGGCCCCACGCTACGGGCGAACCAGATGAGGGACACGCCTCCCTCGATGAGTCCGATCGCATAGGTCACGAGGAACGGAGGGAGCCCGAGCACGACGCCGGCACCGCACAGTGCCCCGCTCGCTGCCCCGATGCACAGGCTCAACGGCACGGCTGCGCCCGGGCCGAGCTGGAGAAGCAGCGCGCTCGAGACGAGGTTCGTGAGGGTGATGACCGCCCCGACGCTGAGGTCGATCCCAGCGAGGAGGATCACGAGCATCTCCCCGAGGCTGGCGAGGGCGAGCACCACGACCTGGCGTCCTACGTTCGCGAAGTTGCTCGAGGTGAAGAAGTACGGCGACGTGAAGGACAGGGCGACGGCGATGATCATCGCTCCGAGGAGGGCGGGGAGCGCCAGGGCGCGGTTCCCCGTAAGCGGGATCTGCAGGCCGGGGACTCCGCGCGCGCCGATGGCGACCGGCTCGTCGGGCACCGAGGGCACCGAATCCTCGTTCCGAGTCTTCCAAGCGACGCGCACGGCGTCAGCCGGCGCGACGTGTGCCTGCGCGATGCCCGTCCCCGCTCCGCCGGCGCCCGGAGCATCCCCTCCGGCTGCGCCTCGGCCTCCGGCCATGGCCACGAGGAGGTCCTCGCGGCCCGTCTCGGACACGTCCAGGTGCTCTACGATCTGCCCCGAACGCATCACTGCGATGTCGTCGCAGAGCTCCACAAGCTCGGAGCTGTCCGAAGACGCCACCACGACGGCCATGCGCCGGCTGCGGCAACTGTCACGCAGCGCGGCGTGGATCTCCTCACGGGCTGCGACGTCCACTCCTCTGGTCGGTTCGACCACGACCAGGATGTCGGGGTCGGAGGCCAGACACTGCGCCAGGAGGACCTTTTGCTGTTGCCCCCCGCTCAGGTGGAGCGTGTCGCGCCCCAGGAGCTCTGGCTGGAGCCGCGCGCTGCGCGCCGCATCCTCGACCACCTTTTGCTCCACACGGGGCGCCACGATGCCCCAGCGATGGCACTTGGCGCGTGCGCCGGCCGCCACGTTCTCCCGCGCGGGCCGATTCTGGGCCAGGCCGTCGACTTTGCGGTCAGCAGGCAGGAACACGAGCCCAAGACCGCGGGCTCGCCGGATGCTTGCGGGCGGGCAGCGGAGACCGGCGCAGCGCACCTCGCCCGAGAGCGGACGGCGCCACCCTGCGATCGTCTCGGCGAGCTCTTCGACGCCGCTCCCGACCTGCCCTGCGATTCCCAAGATGGTGCCCGGCTGGACCGAGAACGAGACGTCGGTAAACTTTTCTCCGCTCAGGTGAGCGACCGACAGGCCGCCGCCGTCCGCCGTCCCCGAGACCCGCTCGTGCACGCGGTGGCCGATGCGGCGGTGCTCGGCGCCGACCATCAACGCCACGAGCGAGTCCTCGTCGATCGCGCCACGTCGGAGCGTCCCGGCAACGGAGCCGTCGCGCACAACCGTGACGACGTCCGCGAGCTGCACCACCTCGCCGAGTCGGTGCGTGATGTAGATGATCGCGAGGCCGCTCGCGCGCAGGTCGCCTATGGCGTCGAAGAGAAGGCCGGTCTCGTCGGCGCGAAGGGCCGACGTGGGCTCGTCGAGGATCAGGACACTTCCGGCCCTGGCTCCCCACTTCGCTACCTCGACCAGGCTCTGGAGTCCGACAGGGAGCCGTCGGACGTCACTGTCGTGCAGGTCGCGGAGCCCCACCGAGGTGAGACGGTCCCGGGCTCGCGCGGCGAGCGTGCTCTTTCTGATGAGGCCCACACCGCCACTCGGCTCGATGCCGAGAAGCACGTTCTCGGCGATCGAGAGGTTGTCGAGCAGCGTGAGCTCTTGGTACACGCACGCGATGCCGAGCGCGATCCCGTCGGCGGGAGAATGGAGATGCACTGCTTCGCCATGCACCATGACCCGGCCGCGCGTCGGTTGCGTCTCGCCGGCGATGATCTTCACGAGGGTGCTCTTGCCGGCTCCGTTCTCGCCGACGATCGCGTGCACCTCCCCGGGGAAGAAGTCGACCGAGACGTCGCGCAGCACGTCGGCTGCCTCGTAGCGCTTCCAGACATGCTCGACCGACACGACCGCCACCGGGGATGCGAGCACACCCCCGATGGCGGCCTGCTGCGGGATCACTTCTTGCAATACGGTGTGTACGCGCAGGGCATGCCGCCCGTGTACCACCATCCTGTCGGGTACTTCATCTTGGCAAACTTCTTGACGTTCTTCGTCGTGATGTTCGGCTTGGGAACGATGAAGTCCTTCGGGATGGACTGGCCTTCGAGTGCCTTGACCGCCTGGCGGACAGCGTAGTAACCGACCTTCACCGGGATGGGCGTGAACACCGACGCGATGTGCGTCTTTGCCACGATCTTGAGCCAGGCGTTCGCTGTGTCGCCGGTCCAGGCTTTGATCTGCTTCAGACGGCCAGCCTGCCGTACCGCGTTGTAGCAGCCGATTCCCTGGTTGCCGCTGATCGATTCGATCGCCTGGATCGAGGGGTAGCGGGCGAGCACCGGGCGCATCTCTTGCTCGCACTTGCTCGGTGTGTATGTCGCGAAGATGGTCGTGAGCACGTGGATTCCCTTGTAGTGCTTCAGCACCGACTTACCGGCGTCGACCTCCTGCTCCGTCGCACCGTTTCCCTGGTGACCGCCGACCAGCACGACGTTCCCCTTGCCGTGGAGCGTCTTGGCGACGAACTGCCCTTGGAGGTAGCCGTCCTGGTCGTCACGGTCGTTCAAGAATTCCGTGTACGTCGAGCAGTTCACGGCTCGCTCTACCACGAAGACCGGCACCCCTTGGGACTCCGCCTTTGTGATCGACGGGCAGAGCGCGCTGGAGTCCGTGGCGTTCAGGATGATCGCGTCGACATGCTGGGTGAGCAGGCTGTCGATGTCGCTGATCTGCTTTGTCACTGTGCCCTGGGCGTTGGTGAAGACCGGAGTGACCAAGCCATGCTCCGAGGCGACCCCCCACTTGAATTCTGCGTACTCCATGACAAGGAACGAGTTTGTGATACCCGCGTCCGCGAACGCGATCGTGTATGGCGGGCTCTTCTTAAACTTGGAGGTGTTCACCATGACGCCCGGGAACGGCTCCTTGGGCAGGTGGAGTGGCGGTGAGCCGTGCTTGTGCCGGCTGCTCGCCGACGCAGCACCGCCTCCCAGACCGCTGATCATGAGCACCATGGTGCTGAAGAGCATGAGCCACGCCAACAGCGGACGCGCTCTCCCTTTCCTCGCCTGAGTGCGCCCTACCATGTTGTTCCCCCTTTTGTCAATGCCGCGCTGATTGCGACGTTTGGTTCTCAATGTGAGATCTGTCGACCTGACCGCGCCTCGCGACGGACGAGTCGGGACCGTCGGGATCGTCGGGGAGCGCGAGGACGCCGCGCGCGGCCATCGGCGCGGCGTCGCGGGGTCGTCTCGCACGAACGACGCCCTGGAGGACGCCAGAGCCCCCAGCGAGCAACCCGCGCATCCAGTTGCCGCTGCGAGCTGCGCTGCGGTTGTACGCCAGCGACCCAAGGAGAAGCACGATCCCGGTGACGACGGGCTGGAGGTCCGACGATGCTCCAGCGAGCAGCAAGAGGTTGAAGAGCAGTGCGAGGATCAAGGCGCCCATGCACGCGCCGGCGCCCGTTCCCTTGCCGCCGAACAGGCTCACCCCGCCGATGACTGCAGCCGCGATAGCCGTCAGCTCCATTCCCGCGCCGAGCGAGGTCTGGCCAGACCCGGCGTACGACGTCGCGTAGACGCCGGCCAGTCCGGCGCATAGGGCCGACACGGCGAACGCCGCGACCGTCGCCCGGCCGATGTGGATGCCGGTGTTGTGCGCAGCACGTCGGTTGGCGCCGATGAGGTAGAGCGATCGCCCGAACTCGGTCCGCGAGAGCACGATCGATCCCAGCGCGGCCGCCGCCACGATGACCACCAGGCCCGTTGAGAGCAGTCCCTTCGCTGCCACGGCGAGTGTGCCGAATGTGGGAGCGAGGTTGTTCGGGGGAGAGCCGTTGGTCCACAGAAGGTTCAGACCGCCGATGACGAACAGCATCGACAGCGACACGATGAACGACGGGATGCGCGCGAGCACCACCAAGAGACCGTTCACCAGGCCGATCCCGACGCACACACCGAGCGCCAACAAGACGGTTGGGGCAACGTGGGCGCTCTGGGAGCCCATCCACGTCGCGAGCATGATCGAGGTGAGTGACATCGTCGATCCCACTGACAGGTCGATCTCGCCCGCCAGCAGCACGAAGGTCATGCCGAGCGCGAGCAGGACGATCGGCGCCGCGCTGGAGACCACCGAGTTCAGGTCGAACACGGTGAGCGACCTCGGGTACAGCAGCGCCCCAACTACGAAGATGACGGCCGCGACGATGGCGGGTCGTGCCGCGCCTTCTCGCAGGGAGCGACGCATCACCCTGCGGGTACCTCGTCCCGCTGGAGGTTGGTGACGCTTCGACGGCACGCCGCTTCGACCAGCCGGACGTTCTCGAGGCCGTCGCGCCAGGTCGCTCCAAGGTACGGGGACCCCTCGATGACGGAGACGCCGAAGGCACGCACTTGGGCCGCGTAGGTGTCGACGGCCTCGAACTCGTGCACGTCGTGACCGATCGACAACGTTCCCCCCCCGGGCCAGCTGTTCGTGAGGTGCGCGGTCCCCAGGCTGCCATAGGCGTCCATGACGCTCTCGTTTTCGGGGACGGCGGTGGAAGCCTCGATGACCCCGACCGGCGAGACGGCGCCTGCGGTCGTCGATTGCATGTACACCACGGCGAGGTCGTCGACCGCCAGGTCGAAATGCGCTGCGGCAAGGGCGCCGCCGATGACCTCGACGTCTCCGACGAAGAAGCGCAACAGGTCGAGCAGGTGAGTGCCGAGATCGTTGATCGCCCAGCCGCCGCTTCGCGAGGGGTCCTGGCGCCACTCGCCCGGTGGACCGCCCGCGTCGATGAACTGATGGAGGCGGACGAACAGCAGATCACCGAGCTCCCCCGAACGCAATGCCTCGGCGAGGCGCTGATGCGAAGGGTTAAAGCGATGCTGGAAGCCCACGGCCGTCGTGGTCAGGCAACCCGCGGCGGCTGCCGCCATCGTCTCTGCCTCGACCAGGGTGACCGCCATCGGCTTCTCGACGAGCACGTGTTTGCCGGCATCGAGGGCCGCGATCGCGTGCCGAGGGTGCAAGTCGGTCGGCGAGGCGATCCACACGGAGGAGACGTCGTCGTCGGCGAGCAGCGCGTCGACATCCCGATAGGTTCGAGCGGCCCCGTGGCGACGAGCGAACGCTTCGGATCCCTCTGCGCAGCTGCCGGCGGCGCCCAGCAGTTCGGCCCCAGCGCTCCTGATCGCTGGCGCGAACGTGTGGTCGGCCCAGCCGGAGGTCCCGATCAGTCCCCATCCAACGGCTTCGTGCGACATCAGTCCGTCCCGTTCCTCGAGGTGCAGGGTGCATGTCCGAGCGGCGACGTCGCCCTCCTGCCGCGGCGCCCCACGACCTCCGCATCCCAGATCACCTTGGTGCTCCCGATGTTCACGGCGCGAAAGGCTTGCCCGACGAGCCGGGGATCGAGGGCACGGGGAGCGGGAGCGGAGGAAGGTCCCACGTCCCGCTTGCGAGCGGGGCGTCGTCTCGGTCTACCGCGACGTCGAGGACCCACGGCTTGTTCGCCTCTAGCGCTCCGGTCAGTGCCTCGCCCAGGTCGCGAGGATCCTCGACCGTGGTCGCTCCAGCGCCCATGGCACGCGCCATCGCCGCGTAGTCCGCGCTATAGAGGCCGCCGGTGGAGTCCAAGAACTCCGTCGCCAGCTCGCGTCCGACTCCGAAGTAGCCGCGCTGGATGTCGCGGATCGACAGGAACCCCCGGTTGTTCCAGACGATCCACACAGCCGGAATCGCATGCTCCACGGCGGTCGCCACCGCACCGGGGGACATGAGGAAGCATCCGTCGCCGACGATGGCGACGGCGGGACGTGTCGGGGCAGCGAGCTTGGCGCCGACCACGCCCGAGACCCCGAAGCCCATCGCGCCGAACCCCCAGCTTTGGAGGAGCGAGCCGGGACGGCGCGCAGGCCACCGCTGCACGACCCAGTTGTGGTGCAGCCCGACGTCGCACACTAAGATCCCCTCGTCAGGGAGCGCGCGGCGCACTTCGTCGATCAGCCGGGCCGGCTTGATCGGGCGCGCGTCCAGATCCCCCGTCGACGCGAGCAGTGCCACCCACTCGCTCTTCCATTGGGCGATCTGCTCGCGCCATGATGTCCATCGGGCTGCCGTGCTGCCCCGATCCGACGCCGGGGGCTCGGCGCGCCCCACGTCCGGGTCGTGCTCCGACGAGCGCATGGCCTGGCGCAGTTGGCGTAGAAACGTCTGAGGGTGGGCGACGACGCCGATCGCCGGGGGATAGTTCCGCCCGAGCTCGCGGGCATCGAGCGCTACATGGACGAGACGGGTTGGTGGGATGCCGAACGTGTAGCCGCCGACCCACGAGCTGCTAGCGCGGTCGTCGAAGCTGGGGCTCACGGCGATGATGAGATCCGACGAGGTCGCGGCCCGGTTGGCGGGCAGCGTCCCGTTGCGGCCGGTCTCGCCGACGCTCAGGCCAAGATCGGGATCGAGGCATCCCTTTCCGTCGGGCGTCCAGGCGACCGGGATTCCGAGCTCCGTGGCAACCGCCGCGAGGTCCTGGCTGGCGCCGCACGCCTCCACCGGTCGTCCGATGACAAGGAGGGGCCGCAAGCTGCGACGGAGCTCGGCGACGATGGCCGACAGATCCTCGGACGACACGGCGGCTCGGTTCGAGTTCCCCAGGTGCCAGCGTTCGGGAACGGGGTCTGCGCCGGCCTCCTCCACGAAGACGTCGAGCGGCACGTCGAGATGGACAGGACCGGCAGGATTGGCGGCCATGATGGCGAACGCTTGGCGGAGCGCGATGGGCAACTGTTCGGGGCGGGTCGTCTGGAACGAGCGCTTCACATATGGGCGCACCACGCTCGGAAAGTCCGCTTGGTAGTGGTAGCCGGCCTCTTGGAACGGTCCCCTGTTGAACTGGCTCGTCGGCACGTTCCCGGTGATGGCCAGGAACGCGGAGGAGTCCATCAGCGCGTTCGCCAGGGCGATCGGCAGGTTGGCCGAGCCCGGGCCACACGACGTGAGGGTCGCCACCGGCTTATGGGCCACTCGGTAGTAGGCGTCCGCCATGAACCCGGCGGCGGCCTCGTGGTGCACGGAGACGACCGAGATCGCCTCCCGGCGGTCGAAGAGCGCATCGAGCATCCCGACGTTGCCGTGCCCGCAGAGCGCGAAGACGTAGGGAACCTTCTCGGCGATGAGGCGGTCGGCGATGATCGATGCTCCGCTCCGAGTGCTGCGCGCGCGGCGACGTGGGGATGTCCCGTCCGCGAGCACGTCGGCGGGCAGGTCCTCGTCATGACCCGCGCTCTGCACGCCGCCGCTCGGAGAAGGCGCGCTATGTTGCGTATCACGCAAGCCTCTTGCGTCCACGAGGACAGTATGCGACGATGACAATCGCGAGTCAAGGTGGGTCTGTACGTCAGCGGTGCGGGACCGACAGGCTGACCCTCGCTGTGCGGAAGGCAGGCAATGGGAAAGGCGAAGGTGTCGACAACTCCAAGCGGACTTCTGGTTGCCGGTCAGTGGCTCGACGAAGGGGAGTGGGCGGACGTCGTCGACAAATACTCTGGCGACACCGTCGCCCAGGTCCGCCACGCCGCCACCGAGCACGTCGCCCGGGCGGTGACTGAGGCTGCTGCCGTGTCAGCGCACGCACCGCCCGGCCCACGGCAGCGCAGCGACATCCTCTCGGGCGCCGCGACGCGCCTGCTCGCCGCGCACGACACCGTGATCGCGGACTACGTGGCGGAGACCGGTTTCACGGTCGCTGACGCCGAGGCAGAGCTTGGCCGTACTGCGGAGACGCTGGAGGTGTGCGCACGAGAGGCGCTCCGGCTCACGGGCGAGACGGTGCCGGTCGACGCGGCACCCAACGGTGCGAGACGGGTCTGCTTCACCATGCGAGTCCCGGTCGGCGTCGTCGGGGCGATCGCCCCGTTCAACGCACCGCTGAACACGGTGGCGCACAAGGTTGGTCCTGCCATTGCCGCGGGCAATCCCGTCGTGCTCAAGCCAGCCGGGCCGACGCCGCTCTCGTCGATCCACTTGTGCACTGCGCTGCTGGAGGCGGGGCTCCCCGGCCCGTACCTGAGTCTCGTGCTCGGACCGGGATCGACGGTTGGCCGCCAGCTGGTCGAGGACCGGCGCGTCCGCTACTTCACGTTCACCGGGTCGACGCAGGTGGGGCTATTCGTGAAGCAGGGCTCCGGCATCGCGAAGACCCACCTTGAGCTCGGCGGCAACTGCGCGACCATCGTCTGCGCGGATGCCGACCTCGCGCTCGCGGCGGACCTCATCGCACGGGGAGGCTATCGGAAGGCGGGCCAGGTCTGCACCTCGGTCCAGCGGGTGCTCGTCGTCGACGGCGTCGCCGGCGAGCTCGAGGCGCGCTTGGCCGACCGCGTGCGCGTGCTCGCGCTAGGCGATCCTCACGACCACAAGACGCAGGTCGGCCCCATGATCTCGGCTGTCGAGCGATCACGCGCCCAGCGCATGGTCGATCACGCCGTTGGGCTGGGCGCGCGCTGCGTCGTCGGCGGAGATGGAGACGGCGCCCTCATGTCGCCCACCCTCTTGGCAGACGTCCCCGACGAGGCGGACGTCATGCGAGACGAGATCTTCGCTCCCGTGGTCGCGCTGCGGCGCGTCCCGGATCTTCGTGCCGCCGTCGACGTCGCGAACGCCACCCGCTACGGGCTGCAGGCCGGGGTGTTCACGAAGGACCTTGACAGTGCGCTGTGGGCGGCTGAACATCTCGACGTAGGCGGCGTGATGATCAACGACACCTCCAGCTACCACGCCGACCTCATGCCCTACGGCGGCCGCAAGGACAGCGGATACGGGCTCGAGGGGCCGAGCTATGCCGTGCACGACATGACCGACCCGCGCACGATCGTGGTCAATCGGCCGTGAGCACCTCCCAGGCAATGGGCGACTCGGGTGCGCCCACTGAACGTGAAGACAACGCGAAAGGAGGCTCCGTGGCTGGTCGACGAATGGTGCGACGGTTCGAAGAGTACGAATGGGTGGACCTCGCCGGTCATCGCGACGCCGCGCTGACCAAGCTGCTGGTTACCCGAGAGGAGTGCGGTGCGGAGCACATCGACTTCTTCGTGTCGAGCTACGCGCCCAAGGCGTTCGCGCAAGAGCACGTCCACGAGAAGTCCGAGGAGATCTTCTACTTCTTGAAGGGCTCAGGATTGTTCGTCTTGGACGGCGAGCGTCACATCGTCGAGCCGGGAATGGTGATCTTCGTCCCTCCGGGCACGGCGCACGCCATCTTCAACACCGGGATGGACGACCTCGTGTTCGTTGTCTGCTCCTCTCCGCCCGAGCCAGAGTTCCATGAGGAGTACGCCAGCTACTTCAAGGCGTCCTCGCCCCCGCAATGACGCGCGCGGCGCTTGTGAGGCACGACACGGGGAACATGCGATGACCGGCACCGATAGCGAGACGCGTGCAGGCCGCGCGCGCTGGACGTCGCCAGCAGTCGCGAGCTTCGTGGCAAGCGAGCACGGGCTGTGGATCGACGGCGAGGAGCGCCTCGCCTCGTCGGGCAGCACGCTCGGCGTGGTGAACCCCGCGACGGGAGAAGAGCTCGCCCGGGTCGCCTCGGCGAGCCGACACGACGCGGACGAAGCCGTGAGGTCGGCTCGCCGGACTTTTGCCCGCGGTGAGTGGTCGGCGATGTCTCCCGAGGGGAGAGAAGAGGCGCTCCGGCGGCTGGCCGACCTCGTCGACGCACATCGCGAGGAGCTCGCCCAGCTGGACTGCTTGGACAACGGGATGCCCTTGGCGCACGCCCGCCGAGAAGTCGAGGGCGCGGCGGTGCATCTGCGGTATTTCGCTGGCTGGTGCTCGAAATTGCATGGCGAGACGATCTCGCCGCATCGAGGCGGCCCGGCCCTCGCGTACACGGTCCGCGAGCCGCTCGGTGTGATCGGGGCGGTGACCGCCTGGAACTTCCCGCTCGACAACGCCATGTGGAAGATCGCTGCCCCGCTCGCATGTGGGAACTCGGTCGTCCTCAAGCCCGCTGAAGAGACGCCATTGAGCTCGTTGTACCTCGCGCGTCTCTCGGCAGAGGCCGGGCTTCCGTCGGGAGTGCTGAACGTCGTCACGGGATCCGGGGAGGAGGCGGGGGCTGCGCTGTGTGAGCACGCCGACGTGGACAAGATCGCCTTCACCGGTTCGACGGAGACGGGGCGTGCGATCGTCAGGGCGTCAGCGGGGAACCTGAAGCGGGTCACCCTCGAGCTCGGCGGGAAGTCCCCTTCGATCGTGATGGCCGATGCCGACCTCGATCGTCATCTGCCAGAGATCGTGCGTGCCGTCATGCACAACTCGGGACAGGTGTGCTCCGCGGGCTCGCGGGTGTACGTCGAGCGGTCCATTGTCGGCGAGGTCGCCGAGCGTGCCGAGACCGCGGCCGCGCGGCTCCGGCTCGGGCCGGGCTGGGAGCCCACTACGGACCTCGGCCCGCTCGTCTCGCTCGCCCAGCTTCAGCGGGTGCTCGGCTTCATCGACTCGGGATCCTCCGAGGGCGCGTCACTCGTCACCGGCGGGGCACGCTGCGCGGGCGACCTGGCGCAGGGGTACTTCGTTGAGCCGACCGTGTTCTGCGAAGTCGGCGACGCCATGGCGATCGCGCGCGAGGAGATCTTCGGCCCAGTCATGTCGATCCTGCCCTTCGAGGACCTCGACGACGTGGTCGCCCGCGCCAACGCGTCCCCCTACGGGCTGGCCGCAGGGGTGTGGACCAAAGACATCGCGACCGCGCATCAACTCGCGCGTCGCCTGGCGGTCGGAACCGTGTGGGTGAACTGCTACAACCGCTTCGACCCCGCCGTTCCCTTCGGTGGCTACCGCCAGAGCGGCTACGGCCGCGAGCTCGGCGCCGCGGCGCTTGACGAGTACACGCAACGTAAGAGCGTATGGCTCAACCTCGCATAGACGGTTGCGGCGGCGCCTCGGACGGCGCTCGCACCCGCGCACCCTCGGCGCTCGCGCACCCTCTCGGCGCCGCCACCTACACGTTCCTCTACGCGGCCGGGCTCGACGGTGCGCTCCGCGCGCTCGCTGATGCAGGGATCGGCCTGGTCGAGCTCACCGCTGCGCCCCCCCATGTCGACGCGTGCGCCATGGCCCGAGACGAGGTGCGCCGCCTCCGGCGGCTCGTCGACGCGCTCGGGCTCCAGGTCATCTCGCTCAATCCCACGTATCTAGACATCAACCTCGTGAGCCTGAACTCCCCCATGCGTGAGGAGAGCACCCACCAGCTCGAGTCTGCACTCCACCTGTGCGCCGACCTCGAGATCGGCATGCTCGTGCTCTTCGCCGGGCGGCGTCATCTGCTCGCGCCTGCCCCCCGTTCCCTGGTCGAGCCGGTGCTCTTGGAGCAGATCGCGCGCCTCCTCGACGTGGCGGCGAAGCTCGGCGTCACGATCGGGCTCGAGAACGGCCCGACCCTTGTGCTCGACCGTGCCGAAGAGGTCGCCGAAGTCTGTCGCACGATCGGGCGCCCGGGTCTCGTCGCGGTGTTCGACGTGGCCAACGCCCAGATGGTCGAAGAGCCCGCGCGCGGGCTCGCCCACCTCTTGCCGCACCTCGGGCTTGTCCACCTCTCCGACACGAGAGCGGCGATGTGGGCACACGCCCCGGTGGGCCAGGGCGACGTGGCGTTCGCCGCGATCGCCGCGGTGCTCGACGAGGCGCACTACCGCGGACCGTCGATCATGGAGATCGTGGACCTCGAGCACCCCCTCGATGC
>JAJZMN010000240.1 GCA_021850345.1 Actinomycetes bacterium
CTCACGCCGGCGCCCGCGTCAGACACGACGCCGCCGCACCCGGCGGCGAGAAGGTGCCTCCCGCTGCAGGATGGAATCCGGGCTGGCTCGCCGGTCCGACGCCCTGGCCGAGCTCGGTGGAGCAGCCCGCTCCCGGTTTCACCGCGGGGACCGGGACCGGGCTCGCATAGGTGTCCCCCTGCTGGGACGAGGGCGGGAGGATCAGCCGCGTGCGGAGCATCGTCTGGCCAGGGTTGGCGGACTGGCCCTTGGCGAGAGCCTTCGCAGTGCCGGTCACCGCGACCGCTGTGACCGCCCCGAAGAAGTAGTGGTTCAGCGCAAGGGAGGAGGAGAGGTTCGACAACTGCTGGGGCTGGTCCAGGTTGGCGTTCAGCTGCGAGAAATCGTGGACGAGGCAGGCGAAGTCCGGCGCCTGGTTCGCGCTGAACCTCCCCAGCGCACCCATCGCGGCCTGCCCGTTCGACAAGTCGCCTTGGACTGCCTGCTTCTCGCGGGCGAACACCTGCACCATCGCCTCGGTGTTGGCGAGCGCCTCCTCGAGCTGGGGGCCGGCGGCGGTCACCGCGTCCATGACGGGCGGGGCGTTGGCGAGAAGGGCCTCGAACTGGCGCTGGTAGCGGAGGAACTCCCTCGAGAACGCCGTGCCCGACGACACGATGGTGCGGAGGTTCCCGGCCTGGCCGCGCAGCCCGGTCGCGAGCTCGGAGAGGAGCTGGTTGAGCCGGCCGGCGGGGATCGCCCGCAAGAGCCGGGTGGCCAGCGCGACGACCTTCCCGATCTGGACGGGCACGTCGCTCTTCGCGACAGGGACGAGCGCGCCCGAACGCAGGGGCGCGACGTGGCCGCCGTGGCGCGGCCTGAGCTCTACGACCTGCTCGCCGAGGTCATTGGCGATCCCGATGTTGGCCACCACGTCGCTCGGCACCGTCACACCGGGATCGATGGTCATGCCGACTTCCGCGCCGCGACGCACGAGGCGGACCGAAGAGACGTTGCCGACCGTGACGCCGTTCAGCTCCACTGGGAAGTTCGTGTAGATCCCCGAGGCGGTCGGGAACACTGCCGAGAGGCGAGTGGTCGACTCGAACGGGTTGCCGAGGAGGTCGACGACGCCGTAGGCGACAAGTGCGGCCGCGACGAGAGCGAAGACCACCAGGTTCAGTACGAGTCGCCAGCTACGCGTGCCCATCGTCCCGCCTCCTAGCGCTTGGCGCAACTCGTGCCCGGTGTCTGTGTCCCACCTCCACCGGGAAGGCCGCAGACGACCAAGTTGTTCATGATCTGCAAGAAGTTGTGGCGCACCGACTCGGACATGGTGGCGTCGTGCTGCGGGAGCCACTCGAGGATCCGCGCCAGGTCCTGCTGGTGGAGGGCCAACTGGTTCGAGACCGCACCGAGCGCGCGCAGCTGGTCGACGATCTGGGGGTAGTTGCGCGAGATGATCGATGCTCCCTGAGCGGACACCGCATTGAGCGACTGCAGCAGCCGCTCGAAGCGGGTGGAGTTCGCGGCGAGGATCTTGACGGTGTTGGAGAGGTTCGTGATCGCCTGCGCGTCCGGCCCCGATGTCGGTGCCATGGTGGAGCCGAGCCGGTCCAGGCTGTCGACGACCGTGCGGATCTGGGCGGTCCGAGAGGCGTACCCCGCTGCGACGGTAGCCGTGTCGTTGAGGAACTGGTGGAGCGCCGCCGCCTCCCCGACGAAGCCCTGGCCGCCGGCGTTCACGATCTCGGCGAGATCGCTTGCGGAGATCGCGCCGAAGACCGCCGAGCCCGCGCCGATCACCTGCTCCACTGTGGGGACGACCGCGGTGTGCCTGATGACGGCGCCGTCGGCGAGCCGTCCCACCGGGTGCGGCGGCACGGCCAGGTCGACGTAGCGCTCGCCGAGGATGGTCGTCCGGTTGATCTTGGCGATCACGTTGGCGGGCACGTCCGCGCGCCGTTGGATCGACATGGTCACCTTGGCGCGGCTGCCCGAGAGCGAGATGCCCGTCACATCGCCGACCGGCACATCGGCGAGCTTGACCGGCGCTCCGAGGGCGAGTGTGCCCGCGTCGGAGAACAGCGCGCTCGTCGTGATCGTGCTGGCCGAGCTGCCCATGCACCCGGAAAGTCCGAGCGAGAGCGCGCCGAACGCGAGCAGCGCGGCGGCGCGGGAGACGAGTCGCGGCCGCCGGCTCATCGCTGCGCTCCCGTGAGTCGGTCGCGGCGCGTGCCGAGACGCCGGTCATGCTGGGCCCGGTGGTTGCGACGGGCCCGGTGGTTGCGACGGGCCCGGTGCAGCCGGTGCAGCCGGTGCGTCCGGTGAGTCCGGTGCGCCTGCAGCCACGACGACCCGTGGTGGTCGACGGCGCCGGGCACGCCATTCGGAAGCGGAGGGAGCTCCTTCGCGGCGCTCGCGGTGAGCGAGGGGGCAGGGGTGCTCTTGGCCGGGACGTCATAGGAGAGGAGTCCGTTCGAGCTTGTCGTCTGGCCGGCGCTTGTCGTCTGGCTGGAGGTGCACTTCACGATCCCCAGGACGTCGAGGCATGTCCCTGTCGCCGTCCCTGTCGCCGATCCGGACCCTCCTCCTGTGGCGCCGCTCCCGCCCGCGCTCGGTGTGGCGCCTCCCCCGGTGCCCGCCGTCGAGCCGGTGCTCCCCGAGGTCGAACCGCTCCGGGCTGTCGTCGTCGAGGTGCTCTTCGGCGACGTCGACCTGGCACCGGGGATCTTGGCCAGTCCCGTTGCGAACATGGACGCCGGCGAGCCTGGGGGGAGCTTTCCGTCCCGGACGTCCTGCAGGATCGTGGGGATCTGCGGGGTGATCGATGTGAAGTACCTCGTCGAGGGGTTGCCGCATGTCCGGAGCGTCTTGCGCTGCTTCGCGCTGAGCCCTGTGGCGTGGTGAGCGAGGATCCTGCGGCAGACACCGGCCAGCCTCGAGCGCACCATCCCGGCGAGGATGGCGCCGGTGAGACCGGTGGGGTTCTGCGCGTTGAGTGTCAGCCAGTTGTATGTCGATGTGTAGACACGGCGCGCCCCTGTGAAGAGCGCGACCGACGACGAAAGGATCTCGTCGAGGGATGTGAGGTTCCGGTCGATGGTGCGGCCGACCGTCGTGATGGTGCCCACGTCGGACTCGAGCGGGCGCAGGTTCGGGACCAGCAGCTGGACGATCTGGCTGCTCGCCTGAGACAGCTGGACGAGTGCGCCCCCGAGCTGGGAGCTGTGCTGGGCGATGACGCCCGAGACAGTGTCGTAGTCGGTGATCAGCTGCGTGATCTGGCTCGTCCGAGCGTCGAGCGCGCCGGTTAGCTGCGCCAGCGAACCGTTCATCTGGCCGAGCGTGTCCGCCTTTGTCGCGAGCAGCTTCAGCGTCCCGGCCGCACCCGAGATGAGCCTGTTGAGGTTCTTCCCCTGCCCCCGGAGGTCCTGGGCGAGGTTCGACACGAGATTGCCGACGGCGTGTGGGTTGATCCGCTGGAGGGTGCGACGCAGCGACCTGAGCACCTGCTCCGTCGACACCGGCACGGCGGTGCGCGACATCGGGATCACCGCGCCGGAACGGAGCGTCGGGCCACCCGTGTAGCCCGGGGAGAGCTCGATGCTCGGCTCGCCGAGGATCTCCGGCGAGACGAGCGACGCGTCCGCCGTCTCGGGGAGCGGGTGGCCGCGGTCGATGGCCATCCGCACGACCACCTCGTCGCCGACGTTCTTCACCGACGTGACCGTGCCGACAGGGACGCCGAGGACTTCGACCGCCGCGCCGGGGAAAAGGCCCGGCGCCTGCGCGAAGCGCGCGGTGACCGGATACGTCGACGGCTCCGCGCCTGCCTCCACGGCAGCAAGCGACCCTGCCGCGACGACGAGCGCGGCGAGGGCCCACCCAAACCGCTTGCGCACCGTCATGCGCGCCCCTCCCCACCGGCCGTGGCCGTTCCCGTTGCCGTGTCCTTCCGGCCACGGGATGGTCGAAAGGCTTACCCGTTCGTCGGGGGTTCGCGTGAAGATGGCCATCAGCCCCGACTCCCCATGAGCGGGGCGAAGAGCTGGCTCAGTCCGCCCACCCCGGCGTTGGGGGCCGAAGGTGTCAGGCTCCCGCCGGGGACGATCGGCGCTCCTGGCGCGTTGCCGCCCGGTGCGCCGCCCGGTGCGCCGCCCGGGGGTGTCGACCCTGTGAGGGGCAAGCCCGTGCCCGTCGGCTCCCCTGTGCGTGTCGCGCACGGCAGTGGTGTAGGGCCGAGGGCGTCGTCCAGCGCGGTTGTGAGCGCCCCGCACGAGCCCAGCACCCCTGCCGTGCCGGTCTCCCCGGTGGTGCTCACGTAGATGTTGGTCCATGTGAGCGGGGTGGAGCCCGAGTACCCGATCGAAGAGAACCCTTTGATCGCAGCTCCGAGATAGGAGACGGCCTGCGCCAGGTCGTCCTGGTGGTGGCTCACGACTCCCAGGGTCGCCGTCAGATGATTGATCAGCGCGTCGATCTGAGGCCGGTTCTTGGAGAGCAGCCCGTTGGTCTGGGCCGCCATCGCGTCGAGGTTGTCGATGAGCGACGCGAGCTGGGTGCTGTGGCCGGCCAGCCCCGCGGCGAGCGTGTCGAGCTGACCGATGGCTGTCGAGAGCTGCTGGTCGTGCTGGGCGAGCGTCGCGGCGAGCGTGTTGGAGGAGTCGATCAGCTGGCTCACCTGGGCGCTCCGGTTGCTCACCGTCGACAGCAGCTTGCCCAGTCCTTGGATGATCTGGGCGACCTGGTGCTCCTTGCCCTTGGTGATGGTGGCGAGGTCCTCGACCAGCGCGTTGAAGGCCTTCGCGTTCGAGCGCTCCATGAGGTGCCCCGCGATGTTGTTGAGCTGATAGAACTCGGTCGGAACGGAGGTGTCGGTGAGGAGCGCGCCCGTGCGGAGCGGACGCCCCCATCCGCTCACGGGATGCAGGCTGACGTCGACGACGCCGAGCAGGGTCTCGACCTCGATGTCGGCCGCCGTGTGTCGCGGGAGCACCACGCCGTTGTCGATCGTCATCGTGGCGTCGACGGCGTCGCCGCTCACCTTCACCGAGTCCACCGTGCCCACCTTGACCCCGGCGACGAGGACGTCGGTGCCCTTGGAGATGCCCGCGGCGTTCGGAAAGCGGGCAGAGATCTCGTAGCCCGACTGGAAGACGCTGCGGTTGAGGAAGAGGACCGCCGCGACGATCACCGCCATGACCGCGATGGCGATCGCGCCGATCGCCTTGGGTCGCCGCTCGGTGAAGGCCTTCACCTGCTACCTCCGCCGGAACCGCCCGCGACCGTTCTGAAGATGGCCGGCAGGTTCGAAGGGCCACCTGTCCCTGTGCCGCCGGGGCCACCGCCCGCGCCGGCCGGTCCCGCGCCGCCACCGCCCGCACCGCCCAGGAGACCGCCTGCGCTCCCTGTGCCGCCTGATGCGATCGGTGTGCTCGGCGGCGGGCCACCGCCGGAGCCCGAGCCTGCCGGCGGCGTTGTCGGCGCGTCGTAGCTGCACGAGGTCTGGTTGGCCAAGCAGGTGTAGATCGTCTGCACCTGGAACCACTGTCCGTACGAGGAGATCTCGACGTAGGGCGCGAGCCCCGAGCCGAGGGTTGTCAGGCTCTTCGCCAGCTGGGCCTGGTGCGCGTCGATCGTCGTGACCGCGGTGTTGAGGTCCGCGATCGTCGCCGACAGCGTGGAGCGGTTCTGCCCGACGAGCGTGGCCATGTCGCCCGCGACGGTCGAAAGGTTCCCGACGAGCGTGTCGAGGAGGTTGTTGCGCGAGGCGAGTGAGCGGGCGACCGTGTCGAGGTTCGCCACGAGGGTCGCGACATCGCCGCTCCGTTGAGCGATCGCGGTGAGCACGCGGTCGAGACTGCCGATCACTTGCCCGACCTCGGCGTCGAGGGCGCCCACCGTCGAGGAGATCTTTGCGCCGTTGTTGATCAGCTGGTCGATCTCGGCAGTGTCGCCGTTGAGCGCGCCGGACACGTTGACCACGAAGGCGTTGGCCTCCTTCGGGTTGATCGCCTGGAGGAGCGGCCCGAGCGAGTTCAAGAAGGCGTTCACACTCGCGTCGGTCACGTCGTGGGTGAGCGGGATGGTCTGCCCCGGGCGAAGCAAGGGGCCGTGCGACGACGGGTAGAGGTAGACGTCCTTCTGCCCGATGACGTTCTTCCAACGCAAGCCGACATCGGTGCCCTTGCGAAGCGCCAGCGTGTTGTCGACGCTAAGGCCGACGAGGGCATGGCCTCGCTGGACGGCGATCGACGACACCTGGCCGACCTGCACGCCGGCGACGTCGACGGGTGTGCCGGTGGTGAGCCCGGTGGCATCTGCGAGCTGCGCGTAGACGGTGTGGCGGGAGCTGAACAGGGTGATGTTGCCGACGTGCGCGGCAAGGGCGACGAGGAGCACCAGGCACGCGGCGGCGAACACCGCAAACTTCCAGACGCTCTTCGGGAGGTGCCTCAGACGGAGCAGGCGCAAAGAGGCGGACCGGCTCATGACGGGCCTCCGAGCAGCGAGCCGATGTAGGAGCCGATGGAGGACTGCTGCGACGTCGAGGGCTGCCCGACCATGTGGTAGAGGGTTGTACCGATCCCCTTCGTCGCCTTTGCCACTGTTGTGAGCGACGGGCTCTTCGGCGGTGTCGAGAGGCCCGTCATCGGAGACGGCGCCGACGGAACGCCCGACTTGGGCTGACGCTGAAAGGCGTCGAAGCGCGCGATCTGCGCCTTGCATGTGAACGGCGTCCCGGCGCCCGCGAGCGCCTGCTGGAGCGGCTCGAGGTAGGACAGCCCCGGCGCCGGCGGCGCGATGAGATCGCACACCAGCTGGTTGACCTGTGTGAACAGGACGAACGTCGTGAAGTACACGAAGTGGCTCCCTGTGGGGAGCGTCTCGTGGCTCACCGCGCTCCCGACCTTGTAGGCGTAGCGGTACGCACCCCGGATCACCTGTCCCAGCTCTGCCTGCTGTGCAGTGAGCACCCGTGCGGGGTTCGCGCCGTCGGCGAGCAGCGTGTCGATTGTGGGGTGGTAGTCGCTGAGCAGCCGTGCGAGCTGCGCAGAGAACGCTGTGAGGTTGGCGAGGAGCCGCCGGTAGTCGGCCGACTCCCGGTTGAAGGCGGGCAGGGCAACGTTCTCGGCCCGCGCGATGCCGTTCATGGAAGTTCCGTCGGGAGCGACCGCGGCCGTGAAGCTCGCAAACGAGTCGAACGCCGCGAGCTGTGCCGACAGCGTCCGGTCGAAGAAGGCGGCAAGGTTCGCCCCCGCCCCGATCGACGTCTTGATCCGCGGACCTTCCCCGTTCGATGCCTGGGCAAGCTCCCCGACGACCGCCGCGAGGTTGGCCCTTGTGATCTTGTCGAGAAGGGGCGCGGCCGCTGTGAAGAGGTCGCCGAGCTCGTCGGAGGTGGACGTCCTGGTGAGGACGGATCCCGGTGCGAGGAACGGACCTCTCGCCGCCCGTTGGCCGGGCGTACGAAGTGTGACCTGCTCGGCACCGAAGAGGTTGAGGGGGGCGATGGTGGCCCGGGTGCCGACGGGCACCCTGAAGCCAGGCTCGAGGAGCAGTGTCACCCGCGCCCGGTGGGCCGCGAGCGAGATCGCCGAGACGCGGCCCACCTGCACACCGCGGTAGACGACCTCCGAGCCCGGCTGGAGCCCCTCGCCCGCACGCGGGAAGTAGCCGGTGAGCCGGTAGTCGCCTGCGAAGTCGCCGTTGGCGGCGCGTACCGACAACACGGTCACGGCGACGGCGGTGACGAGGACCGCGAGCGCGATCCCCGCACGTGCCAGTCGGCGCCGCTCGAAGCGGCCGAACCCGCTCACCCGACCAACCTCGCGCTGACGTTGATCCCGCCGAAGAGCACCATCGACAAGAAGAGGTTCAGCAAGACGACCACGATGATCGAGAGACGGATCGCACGCCCCGCAGCCACGCCGACGCCCGCTGGACCACCCGTGGCGTGGTACCCGTAGTAGCAGTGGATGAAGGTCACGGCGACGGCGAAGACCATCGCCTTCAAGAACGAGTAGACGATGTCGATCGGCGGCAGGAACAGCTGGAAGTAGTGCTGGTAGGTGCCGGTCGACAGGCCGAAGAACTTGGTCACGATCAGCTCCGTCGCCAGGAAGCTCGAGAAGAGCGCCGCGAGGTACAGCGGCACCATCGTCACGAGCGCCGCCCAGACGCGGGTGGCTACGAGGTAGACGACGCTGTTCACGCCCATCACCTCGAGCGCATCGACCTCCTCGGAGATCCGCATCGCGCCGAGCTGTGCGGTGAACCCTGCGCCCACCTGCGCGGCAAGCGCGATGCCCGCGACGAGCGGGGTGATCTCACGGGTGTTCGCCAGCGACGAGATCACGCCCGTGAACGCTTGGGCACCGATCTGCGAGAGGCCGGTGAAGCCCTCGAGCCCCACCTCGGTCCCGGTGAAGAACGAGATGCTCATCACCACGAAAAACATCCCGCCGCCGACGACCAGTGCGCCCGGACCGATCGCGATGTCCGACATGAGGACGCCGATCTCGCGCGGGTAGCGCAGTGCCCGCGGCATCGCCCGCAGGATGCGCATGTAGAAGCGCAGATGGGCGAAGAGGCCGTCGAGAAGGCCGACCGGTGCAAAGACCGCGGTGGAGACGCTCCTCGCGACCCAACCTGGTGGGCGGGCTCGCGGCGCGGGGCTGGCAGGCAGCGGGCGGGTCGCAGGAAGACCGGTCGACGCCATCAGATCGCCTTCTGCGGGATGAAGTTGAAGTAGAAGACCGTGAGCACGAAGTTCACGAAGAACGCCAAGATGAAGGTGACGACCACCGCCTGGTTGACCGCGTCGCCCACGCCCTTCGGGCCGCCCTTGGCGTACATCCCCTTGTAGCACGCGACCATCGCTGCGAGGAACCCGAACACGGCCGCCTTGAACAGCGCGATCCCGAGGTCCGCCAGTTGGGCCAACTCGGAGAACGTGGCGAAGAAGCTGCTCTGCGTGACGTGGACGGAAACGACACCGAAGTAGAGACCTCCGAGAATCCCTGCGACGCTCACGACCGCGTCGAGCAGGAAGGCGACCACCGACGCCGCGAGCAGGCGGGGCAGGACGAGACGGTGGATGGGGTTCACGCCCATCACTTCCATCGCGCTGATCTCTGTGCGGATCCGCCTCGAGCCGAGATCGGCGCACATAGCAGACCCTCCTGCCCCCGCGATGAGCAGCGCCGTCGCGACGGGAGCTTGCTCACGGACCACGGCGAGGACCATGGCCGCTCCGAGCTGGGACTGGGCCCCGATCTGCTCGAGGAGCGAGCCCACCTCCAGCGCGATCACCATGCCGAAGGGGATCGACACGAGGATCAGCGGGAGCGTGGTCACCCGGGCGAGGAACCAGCACTGGTCGAAGAACTCTCCGACAGGCAGGCCGCGCACGAAGAGTTGGCGGATCGCCTCGAAGGCGACCGCGAACATCCGGCCGGTCTCGCGCACGCCGGCGGCGATCTTGCCGTCCGGACGGGACGGCACGATGGGCCGCCGCGGAAGCACGGAAGCGGGATCGGGGCGCAACGGACCCGAAGCGACTCCCCCCGGCCCTGGTTGCGGACCTTGCACCTGGTGTTCCCCCTACTCGGCAGCTCTGCTCCAGGCGGGGCACAACATGCCCACTGCGTAGAAGAACGATGCCGGGGACGCCGCCTTACGCTCCGATGTACGAGGCGCCTCCCGCAGGTGTTCGATGCCAAGTCCGCTGCCGCCTCGGCCGGGCGCGCCGGGCGGCGGGGCACCCGGCCGTGTGCGCAGGTCACCCCCCGGGTACAGCGATCCCGACGATCTCACGGCCGTGAGCCAACGCGGCCGTAAGGCGACCGCACCTGAGCCGTTTCCCTGGATGGTGGCGATGAGGCCATGGGGGAGCAGACGCGGCGCCGGGCCGCAGGGCCCGACGGCGACCGAGATGCCGGCGCCGCCGGGCACGCGGCTCGACGACCGGGAGGAACCACGCCGGTGGGTCGCGCCCGGTGAGCCGATCATCTCCGTGCGGGGCGTCACCAAGTCCTTCGGCAGCCACACGGTCTTGGAGGACGTGACGTTCGACATCCCCAAGGGCCGCACCACCGCGATCCTCGGCCCGTCGGGCACCGGCAAGTCGGTCCTCTTGAAGAACATCCTCGGATTGCTCACCCCCGACCGCGGTGAGATCTGGGTCGACGGGGACCAGATCGTCGGGATGAGCGAGCGCAAGCTCTACGAGGTCCGCAGGAAGTTCGGCGTCCTGTTCCAAGACGGCGCCCTCTTCGGATCGATGTCCTTGTACGACAACATCGCGTTCCCCTTGCGCGAGCACACCCGCAAGAGCGAACGCGAGATCCGGGAGCTCGTCCTGCGCAACGCCGAGCTGGTCGGTCTCGTTGCCCACCTGGGCAAGCTGCCCGGAGAGGTGTCCGGGGGGATGAAGAAACGCGCCGGCCTCGCCCGGGCGATGGTGACCGACCCCGAGATCGTCCTGTTCGACGAGCCGGACTCGGGTCTGGACCCGGTGCGCGTCGCCTACCTCGACGAGCTGGTGAACACCGCGCAGCGTGAGACGGGGGCAACCTTCTTCGTCATCACGCACAACATCGCCTCGGTCAAGCGCATCGCCGACTACATGGGCATCCTCTTCCGGTCGCGGCTGGTCAAGTTCGCGACGAAAGAAGAGATGATCGCGTGCGACGACCCGGTGATCCGCCAGTTCCTCGAGGGACGACCCGAAGGCCCGATCGGAATGGACGAGATGGCTGACGACACAGCGCCACCGGGCCGCCTGCCCGCACCATCTCCCGAGACGCCGGCCATGGGCACGTCGAGCGCCCCGCCGCCCGGGCCGCCGCTCGTCGACGACGCTCTGCCACGCATCATCGCGATCCCGAACCCGGCCGACGGCGACGCGCCCGTTCATGGAGCCGCGCCGGTCCGCCATCAGGACGACGCGGCGGCGAACGGCCGCGGGGCCTATGCACCGGGAGGCACCACGCCCTCTCGAGGGCGACCCTCGTGAGGCGCCCTGGCGTCCCTATCGCTCGTCGCGCTCTATAGCTCGTAGCGCTCGCCGGACCTGCGGTGGACCGTCACCGCGGCGACGACCGCGCTCAGCACGAGGAGCCCGCCGGCGATGTCGAAGGACAGGTGGAGCCCCGAGCCGAAGGCCTCGTACGCCGCGTGGATCACCCGCGTCGCGAGGTCGGCGACGTGGACTGTGTGGCTGTGCTCGGCCTTCGACGCCGCGCTCGAGCTGAGGCCGCCCGATGACACGGCGTTGATCACCAGGCTCTGGAAGCTCGGTGGGATGCCCAGCGCCTTCAAGCGCACCGCAAGCTCGCCGGTGAGCTTCGAGTCGACGACCGCCCCGAGCACCGCTACGCCGAGGACCGCTCCGAGCTCCCTGCTCGTGTTGGTTGCAGACGCCGCCATCCCGGAGCGCTGCGGCGGGACGACGGTGAGCGCAGCCGAGGTGACGGGCACGAGCGCGATGCCGAAGCCGAGCCCGGCGATGGGGAGCGTCCAACCGAGTGTGCCGAACCCGGAGTGCGGTCCGAGCGTGGCGCTGGTGACGAAGATGCCTGCGGCGGCGACCACGCAGCCGACGACCATCGGGACGCGGGCACCGACCCGGGCGACCCATGGGCCGGTGAGGGCGGAGCCGAGGATGAGGGCGACGGCCATCGGCAGGAAGTCGAGCGCCGTCTGGTACGCGGACTGTGTGATGACCACCTGCACGTAGAGCGCGGTGAAGAAGAAGATCGAGAACGTCCCGAAGAACGTCGCGAAGGCGACGACGTTCGAACCGAGGAACGGAAGCTTACGGAACAGCGCAAGGTCGATCATCGGGCTGGAACGAGCGCGCTCCACACGCACGAAGGTCCACGCGAAGAGGATCGACGCCGCGAAGAGGGCGTCGATCCACCAGGTGCCGTAGCCGGAGATCTCGCCCTGGATGATCGCGAACGAGACGGCGCCGAGGGTTGCGCCGCCGAGCAGCATGCCCGCCCAGTCGAACCGGCGCCCTTCGGGATCCGAGGACTCGGGCACGAACGCCATGGCCATGGCGAAGGCGAGGAGGCCGAAGCCGAGGTTGAACCAGAAGATCGCACGCCAGCTCGCCACCCCCACAAGGGCACCGGCGATGACCGGGCCCAATGCCAGGGACAGTCCCGACACCGCCGCCCACACGCCGAGGGCGTCGGCGCGCGTCGCACGGTCGGGATAGACGTGCCGGATCACCGAGAGGGTCCCGGGCTCCGATGCGGCGGCGCCGACGCCCATGATGACTCGACCGGCGATCAGCCATCCGGAGCTCGGTGCCATGGCGCATACGACAGAACCTGCGCAGAAGATCGCGACGCCCGCGAGCATCGCCTTCTTCCGGCCGAGGATGTCGCCCATCGTTCCCGCGGCAAGCATGAAGGTCGCAAAGGTAAGCGCATAGCCGTCGACGACCCACTGCAGGGAGGTCACACCGGCGTGCAGCGACGTCTGGATGTCGGCGAGCCCGACGCTCACCACGGTGTTGTCCAGGAAGGTGAGGAAGAGGACGACGCACAGGGTCGCAAGCGCTGCCGCCTGCGCCGGAGACCCGAGCCCTCCGGTGCGCACCTCGATCCCGGCGACACCGTCACCCGCGCCACCAACCAACCGCGCGGGATGCGCGGTCCGCCCACCCTCACCCAGGGTTGGACCACTCGATCCAGTCCGGGAGCGGGCGGGCTGTCTCACCGCACGTCCGGTCTCATTCGCATCGCACTACAACGGTACCTGCATGCACGAAAATCGATGCATGGCGGCAGTCGCGCAGTCTCTGCAGGTCCGACGCTAGGCGCCGCGCTCGAGTGCCTTCAGCTCGTCGTCGTCGAGCTGGATCGAGGCAGCAGCGACGTTCTCCTCGAGATGCGCGACCGAAGAGGTGCCCGGAATCGGCAGCATCACCGGTGACCGAGCGAGCAGCCAGGCGAGGGCGAGCTGGGAGGGGGTCGCGCCGCGCGCCCGCGCCACCCCGTCCAGCGGGCCGCCGGGACGTGCAAGCCGGCCGGTCGCGAGGGGGAACCACGGGATGAACCCGATCCCCTCCCTCTCGGCGTAGTCGAGCACCGGTTCGGACCTTCGGTCTTCGAGGTTGTAGAGATTCTGTACCGAGGCGATGCGCGAGACGCCTTGCGCCTCGTTGATCTGGTCGACGCCCACCTCGCTCAGCCCGATGTGGCGGATCTTTCCCTCCTCGCACATCGTTGCGAGCTCGCCGACCTGGTCCGCGAGGGGAACCTCGGGGTCGACGCGATGAAGCTGGAGCAGGTCGATCCGCTCGACGCCGAGGTGGCGAAGGCTGAGCTCGACCTGCTGGCGCAGGTACGCGGGCCTGCCCACCGGCGTCCATCGCCCCGGGCCCTGCCGGGTAAGACCGGCCTTCGTCGCGATGACGAGCCCCTCGGGGTACGGATGCAACGCTTCGCGGATGAGCTGCTCGCTCACGAAGGGACCGTAGCTATCGGCGGTGTCGATGAAGTTCACGCCGAGCTCGACGGCGCGACGGAGCACCCGCAGCGCCTCCTCCCGGTCCGCGGGCTCTCCCCAGACTCCCGGGCCGGTGAGCTGCATCGCGCCGAACCCGAGGCGGTGGATCTGGAGATCCCCTCCGAGGAGGAAGTCCCCAGCGTCAAGGACGGGCCCTGGCGTGGGGGGCGCGTGGCGTTCGGTCATGTCGTGTCCTCCCTCTTCCGTGCCTCTTCGTGCTCTTCGTGCTCT
>JAJZMN010000100.1 GCA_021850345.1 Actinomycetes bacterium
TGCGCCTGGTGTCGCGCCCTCGTCGCGCGCGCAGGGGGAGCGCTGATTTCCGGTGGCCATGGCGGCGGGGAAACACCCGTTCCCATTCCGAACACGGCAGTTAAGCCCGCCAGCGCCGATGGTACTTGGGGGGTGACTCCCTGGGAGAGTAGGACGCCGCCGGGATTTCTCTGACGATGGCCTGTCACTTCGGTGGCAGGCCATCGTCGCGTGTGGCGGTGATCTCGAAGAGCATGTGATGTCCCCAGCGCGCCATGGCGAGGGGCATGGCGTGGCGGCCAGGGCCCTCCAGCCACTCGCACAGCGCTCGCCACTGGTGGTCGCGGTTGAAGAGGTCGTCGAAGTACACGAGGGTGCCCGGCCGCATTCGAGGTGCCAGCCACTCGAGGACGCACGTGGTGCTCGAGTAGAGGTCGCAGTCGAGGTTCACGATGAGCTGGTCGTGGGGCGGCGGCTCGAACTTCGGCAGGGTCTCCTCGAACCATCCGATCTCGAAGGACACGCGCGGGTCGGCGATGTCGGGCGGCGTCCCCACGGAGAAGGCGCCGCGGCTGGCGTCGCTCTGCCAATCCTCTGGAAGGCCTTCGAAGCTGTCGAAGCCGACGAAGCGCGCGTCGGGCGTCGTCAGATGGGAGGCCCAGTAGCGCATGGTACGACCCCGGAAGACGCCGAACTCGAGGTAGAGAGGGCGGGCGCCGTCGACACGTTCGAGGGCAGCGTCGAAGACCGCGAACCGGTCCTTCAGGTTCTCCACGTGCTGCGTGGTGGCTGCAAGCCACCGGCCCTGGTCGAGGGCTCCGAGCGCGCGGGAGAACCGTGTGAGGGTGTGCGGCGAGAGGCGTGCGCCCGCCGCGACGAGCGCGCGTCGCGGCTGGACCGGCGCGAGCTGCCGGGCCAGGCGCCGCAGGAGGTCTCGGGTTGTCATGGCATCCTCCTCGTGCAGATGCTGTGCGCCGGTGTCGCCGACGCGCCGTCTGCCGCCCGCGGTGGCGTACAGGTGCGCAACCGGCGCGCTCACGACCACGCCGGTCATGACTGAGCCGACCCCGCCAGCCCCGCGGGGCGCGATGAGGCGACAAGCGCCTGAACCCTACCGCCCGCTGGGATTGCGCGCAGCCCGCGTGCGGGATGCCAACATGGCCGCCGGCGCCGGGGGGAACGGAGGCAGGCATGCAGCGACGAGGAGCGGGATGCAGATACTGATCACCGGCCACGCCGGGCTCTACATCGAGGTGCGCGACGGTCGCACGATCCTGTGCGACCCCTGGTTCAACGGCGCGTACTTCGGTTCGTGGTTTCCGTTCCCCGACAATGCCGCGCTCGACGTCGATGCCCTGTCCAGACCGGACTTCCTCTACGTGTCCCACCTGCACAAGGACCACTTCGACGCTCGTTTCCTGGCTGCGAAGGTCGACAAGTCGACGACCGTGCTCCTGCCGGACTTTCCCCTCGACGACATGCGCCGCGCGTTCGAGGACCTCGGCTTCTCGAACTTCGTGCAGACCCGCTCGGGACGGCGCGTCGATCTCGATGGGCTCCGCGTGGCGATCGCGACCTCGACGTCGGTGGCCGACGGCCCGATCGGGGATTCGGCGCTCGTGGTCGACGACGGCGAGACCAAGATCTTGAACCAGAACGACTGCCATCCCCGAGACCTGAGCGCGCTGCGAGCGCTCGGGCCCTACGACGTCCATTTCCTCCAGTACTCGGGCGCCATCTGGTACCCGATGGTCTATCGCTGGAGTGAAGAGGAGAAGGCCGCCCTCTCGAGTGTCAAGCGTGTCCGTCAGGGCCAGCGTGCCATGGGCTACATCGAGGCGATCAGGGCGCGCCATGTCATACCGTTCGCCGGCCCGCCAGCGTTCCTCGACGACGACCTCTTCACGCTGAACGACCTCGACGACGACCCGACCAACATCTTCCAGGATCAGCGCAGCTTCCTCGGGGTTCTCAGGGCAAACGGCATCGAGCGCGCACACCTCGCGGTGACGGGTGGGCAGATCGACGTAGGACCCGGACGTTTCGAGCTGACCGGCGGCCCCGAGGATCTCTTCTCGAAGAAGGAGGAGTACCTTCGCGCCTACCAGGAACGCCGGCGCGACGAGATCGCGGCGAGCCTTCCCGCCTACAGCGACCCGGTCGATCCCGCCGATCTGGTGGGTCGCCTGGCCGCATGGATCGAGCCACTGCTCGCCGAGGCGCCGTCGGTGCGGCGAGCCCTCGGCGGACCCATCATGGTCGACGTCGGCCGCTTCGGGGTCGTCATCGACCCGTCCTCGGGTTCGGTGAGGCGAGCGTCTCCCGACGACGCCCCACGCGCCGGACACTCCTTCTTCTTCGACGAGTCGCTGCTGCGCTCGCTCGTCGACCGCCAGGTGGAGGACTGGGTGAACGAGCTCTTCTTGTCGTGCCGCTTCGAGGCGGATCGACGAGGCGAGTACAACGAGAACGTCTTCAGCTTCTTCAAGTGCCTGTCGCCGCACCGGATGGAGTACCTCGAGGCGTCGCTCGCCCTCGCGCACCGCGCGCACGAGAGCGGCACCGTCGACCCAGGCGAGCTGTGGCGCTGTGGGGACTACCTCGTCCAGCGCCACTGCCCACATCTGGGGGCGGATCTCTCGCGCTTCGGCAAGGTGGAGGAGGGAGTTCTCACCTGCTCACTGCACGGCAACCGCTACGACCTGGCCACTGGCAAGTGCCTGAGTGCTGAGGGCCTCGATCTGTTCAGCGTCCCGGCCCGGGATGCGCCGGCCTGAGCCGGCCGTACACTCACCCCGTGCCCCGTTCCCAAGAGGATCCTCGCGACCGCTCGCCGCGCCGCAGCTCGAGCGCAGGAGCCCCGCGTGCGAGCGGGGCGCGGCGGCCGGGCCAGTCGAGCCGGGCGGGCCAGTCGAGCCGGGCGGGCCAGTCGAGCCGGGCGGGCCAGTCGAGCCGGGCGGGCGCATCTCCACGCGGTAGCCGGTCGAGCGCGGGGCGCACGAGCAGCGGCCTCCCCTCACGCGGAGGCATCCAGCGCGACGGTGAGCGCCGGCAGACACGGGATCGTCCCCGCCGGCCCGGCGAGCGCGCGGGGCGGCGCTCCGAGCCGCTGCCATCGGCCGCTCGCCGATGGGGCGGTGTCGCGCGCCGCGGCGCCCACGAGGTCTCGAGGGCCGAGCAGGCAGGTCCTGGAGCAGGCCGACCATCGAGGGCAGTCGAGCGACGAGGCCCGAGCACCCCGCCCCCGCCGATGGACGAGTGGGTGCGGACCGACACGGCCGGCGTGCCCGCCCGGCGTCCTGGCGGCCGCCCGGCGCGTGCCGAGGCTGCCGCCGAGCGCCGGCCGCTGCTCCCGGCGGACGTCGCGACCGAGATCCGCCGAGCGGCGGACACTGCGACCGCTCGTCGAAAAGAGGTCCTCGTCGGGCGGATGGAGCGCGCGGTCCAGGCGTACGAGCGCGCCCGTTACACGGAAGCCGCGCGCCTGGGCAACGAGCTCGTCCGTGAGGTTCCCGGTGTGGCCGCGGTGCGGCGGCTGGCGGGATTCGCGTCGTACCGGTTGGGGCGCTGGCGCGACGCGTCGCGTCACCTGCACGCATACACCGAGCTCACCGGGGATCCCGATGCGCTGCCCGCGCTGATGGACTGCGAGCGCGCGCTCGGGCGCCACCGCCAAGTATCCGCCTTGTGGGCCGAGCTCCGTCACCGTTCACCCGAGCCCGAGGTGCTCGCCGAAGCGCGCATCGTCGCGGCCGGCAGCCTCGCAGACCGCGGCCAGCTCGCCGACGCGATCGCGCTGCTGGTCGCGGCGGGGACGGGTCGGTCGTTGCGCAACCCCTCGGACCGTCACGTTCGGCAGTGGTATGCGCTCGGGGACCTCTACGAGCGGGCGGGCGACGTGCCGCGGGCGCGCGACCTGTTCGGACGCGTGGCCAACGTTGACCCGGAGGCCTACGACATCGCCGCGCGTCTCGAGGCGCTCGGACGGCCAGCGAGACGTCGCCGGCGCCCCCGGGACCCCGCCCGGCGCCCCCGGGCTCCCAAGTAGGCTCGTTGTATGGCGATCGATCTCCAGCAACTGCTCGGCGACGAGGCCGATTCCCTGCTGCGCCACGAGGCGAAGGCATTCCCGGCCGAAGGGCTCGTGGTGCCGGGGCCCGACTTCTTGGAGCGCACGTTCTCGCACTCCGATCGGCCGCCGGCGGTGCTGCGGGCGCTCGGGACGCTGTACGGGCACGGCCGCCTGGGCGGGACGGGGTACCTCTCGATCCTGCCGGTGGACCAGGGGATCGAGCACTCCGCGGGCGCAAGTTTTGCCAAGAACCCCAAGTACTTCGATCCCGCAAACATATGCGAGCTCGCGATCGCCGGCGGGTGCAGCGCGGTCGCCACGACGCTGGGCGTCCTCGGTGCGGTCGCGCGCCGCTACGTGCACCGGATCCCGTTCGTCGTGAAGCTGAACCACAACGACTTCCTGCACTACCCGAACACGTACGACCAAGTGCCGTTCGGCACGGCGCGCCAGGCCTTCGAGCTTGGGGCCACCGGGGTGGGCGCCACCATCTACTTCGGCTCGGAGCAGGCTGACCGCCAGCTCCACGAGATCTCCGAGGCCTTCAGCGAGGCGCACGAGCTCGGGATGTGCACGATCCTGTGGTGCTACCTGCGGAACCCCGCCTTCAAGAAGGACGGGGTGGACTACCACGTGAGCGCTGACCTGACGGGCCAGGCCAACCACCTCGGCGTCACGATCGAGGCGGACCTCATCAAGCAGAAGCAGCCGGAGAACAACGGCGGCTACAACGCGATCGGCTTCGGCAGGACGGACCCCTTGGTCTACGACCAGCTCACCACCGATCACCCGATCGACCTCACGCGCTGGCAGGTCGTCAACTGCTACGCCGGGCGCGTCGGTCTGATCAATTCGGGCGGAGAGTCCAGCGGCGCCGGCGACCTCGCGCAGGCCGTGCGGACCGCGGTGATCAACAAGCGGGCGGGAGGACAGGGCCTCATCGTCGGGCGTAAGGCCTTCCAGCGCCCGACGGAGGAGGGGGCCGCGCTGATCCAGGCGATCCAGGACGTCTATCTCGACCCTGAGGTGACGATCGCATAACTGCGCGTGGCCGGTGCCGGGCCACCGCCGTCGGCAGAGCGTTCCTGCGCCGGGCGTAGCGGAACTATGCTCCACCACCGGTACACCATGACCACGACCGAGCATCGAGACGAGCACCACCGACAGCTCGACCGGGTCGTCATCCGGTTCGCCGGCGACTCCGGCGACGGCATGCAGCTCACGGGAGACCGCTTCACCGCGTCCAGTGCGCTGTTCGGGAACGACCTGTCGACCTTCCCCGACTTCCCGGCGGAGATCCGTGCGCCGGCCGGTACCCTCGCGGGCGTCTCGGCGTTCCAGGTGCAGATCTCCGATCACGACATCCTCACGCCGGGGGACGCGCCGAACGTCCTCGTCGCCATGAACCCGGCGGCGCTGAAGGCGAACGTGGGTGTGCTCGAAAAGGGCGCCACCATCGTGGTGAACGTCGACGCATTCGACGAGCGCTCCCTCACCAAGGCGGGCTACGCCGCGAACCCGCTCACCGACGGTTCCCTGAGCGCGTTCGCGCTCTACGAGGTGCCGATGACCTCCATGACCCAGGAGGTCTGCAAGGAGGCCGGGGTCAAGCCGCGAGATGCGGAACGGTCGAAGAATTTCTTCGCACTCGGACTGTTGAGCTGGCTCTACAACCGGCCGGTCGACGCAACCGTCGAATGGATCCAGAAGCGCTTCGCGGACCGCGAGATGGTGCGAGAGGCCAACACGCGGGCGTTCCGGGCCGGCTATCACTTCGGCGAGACCGCCGAGCTGTTCGAGTCCACCTACGAGGTGCAGCCAGCGCACTTCGAGCCGGGCGAGTACACGCAGGTGACTGGCAACCAGGCGTTGGCGTGGGGGCTCATCGCCGCGTCTCGACTGTCGGGGCTGCCGCTGTTCCTCGGAAGCTACCCGATCACTCCGGCGTCCGACATCCTCCATGAGCTCTCGCGCCGCAAGGAGTTCGGCGTCCGCACCTTCCAGGCCGAAGACGAGATCGCCGGTATCGGCTCGGCGATCGGAGCGGCGTTCGGGGGCTCGCTCGGCGTCACGACCACGAGCGGGCCCGGCGTGGACCTCAAGTCGGAGGCCCTCGGGCTCGCGGTCAACCTCGAGCTCCCGCTGGTCCTCGTCGACATCCAGCGGGGCGGTCCCTCGACGGGTCTGCCGACCAAGGCCGAGCAGGCGGACCTCCTGCACGCGATGTACGGCCGCCATGGCGAGGCGCCGCTGCCCATCGTTGCGGCCAAGAGCCCTTCGCACTGCTTCGAGGCGGCGATCGAGGCAGTGCGCCTCGCGGTCAAGTACCGCACGCCGGTGATCCTGCTCTCCGACGGGTACCTGGCGAACGGCGCGGAGCCGTGGCGTCTTCCCGACGTCGACGCGTTCGAGCGGATCGACCCGGCGTTCGCGAGCGGGCCGAACCACGTCCTCGACGACGGGACCGAAGTGTTCTGGCCCTACGTGCGCGACGACGCGACCCTTGCCCGTCCCTGGGCGCCGCCGGGGGTGCCCGGCCTCGAGCACCGCATCGGGGGCCTCGAGAAGGCCGACGGCTCTGGCAACGTCTCCTACGACCCGGCGAACCACGAGAAGATGGTCCGGCTGCGCGCGGCGAAGGTGGCTGGGATCGTCCGCGACATCCCGCCTGTCGACGTCGACGACGAGACCGGCGACGCAGAGCTCCTCGTGCTCGGATGGGGCTCGACCTACGGCGCGATCCTGGCCGGCGTTCGGCGCGTGCGTGCCCGTGGCAAGCGGGTCGCCCACGCCCACCTCGTGCACATGCACCCGTTCCCGGCGAACCTGGGTGAGGTGCTGGCGCGCTACCGGACCGTGCTCGTGCCCGAGATGAACCTCGGGCAGCTGTCTCGTCTCGTGCGGGCCGAGTACCTCGTCGACGCACGCTCGATGTCCAAGGTGCAGGGAGTGCCGTTCCGAGCGGGGGAGATCGAAGCTGCCATCTGCTCGCTCCTGGAGGACGCGCGGTGACCACCACCGACACGGGCGCCGGCGGCCTGGCGCCGACCACGAGGAAGGACTGGGCGAGCGACCAGGAAGTGCGCTGGTGCCCGGGCTGCGGGGACTACTCGATCCTGGCGGCCATCCAGATGCTCTTGCCCGACCTCGGAGCACGGCGGGAGAACACCGTCTTTCTCTCGGGGATCGGCTGCGCGGCGCGTTTCCCCTACTACATGAACACCTACGGGCTGCACTCGATACACGGACGCGCGCCCGCGATCGCGACCGGCCTCGCCACCACCCGGCCGGATCTCGACGTGTGGGTGATCACCGGCGACGGCGATGCGCTGTCGATCGGAGGGAACCACCTGATCCACGCGTTGCGTCGGAACGTGCGGATGACGATCCTCATGTTCAACAACCAGATCTACGGACTGACCAAGGGGCAGTACTCCCCGACGTCGGAGCTCGCGAAGGTCACCAAGTCGACGCCGTTCGGGTCCCTCGACACGCCGTTCAACCCGATCAGCCTGGCGCTCGGTGCGGAGGCGACCTTCGTGGCGAGGACCCATGACATGGACCGCCAGCACATGCAGGAGACCTTCCGGCGTGCCCACGACCACGACGGCGCGGCGTTCGTGGAGGTCTACCAGAACTGCAACGTCTTCAACGACGGCGCCTTCGAGAAGATCACGGCCCGCGACGCTCGTGCGGGGATGCTCATCCCGCTCGTCCATGGCGAGCCCCTTCGCTTCGGTGCCGAGCGCGAGAAGGGTGTCGTCCAACGCGCGGACGGCCGGCTCGAGATCGTCGACGTCGCAGACGTCGGGGAGGACGCGCTCTTGGTGCACGACGAGCGCCGGGAAGACCCCGGGCTCGCGTTCGCGCTGTCGCGGCTCAGCCGGGGCCCGCTCGAGCCGACGCCCATCGGCGTCTTCCGCTGCGTCGAGCGCCCCGAGTACGGCGACGCGATGGCGCGCCAGGTCGCGGACGCCCAGGAGCGCCGGGGAGTCGGCGATCTGAAGGCGCTGGTGCGCTCCGGCGCCACCTGGACCGTCGAATAGGCGCGGCTATGCCGGCGCCGGCGCCGCCAGGAGCCGGAAGACCATGCCCGTACGGGGCTTGGGCACGAAGTACGTCGTCTTGGGCGGCATGCGCCGGCGTGCGGACGCCCACTCGGAGATCTGAGCGACGGTGACGGGCTGCAAGAGGATCGCCGCCTGGGCGTGCCGGGTGCCGAGTGCCCCGAGCATCTCGTCGATGCGCGTGGTGTAGGACAACGAGAGGCCGTCGACCTCGCGCAGCGCCAGGTCGACCAGCCCGGCGACCAGATCGGTGCCCGCCTCGTCGAACGCGCCCGGTCGTACCGTGAGGAGCCACGCGTCGTGCTCGTCCACGAGCGCGAGGGAGCCCGCTGCCTCGAGCGCCTCGACCACCCGACCCTCGGCTGGCCCGGCATGGACCGCGTCGAAGTAACGCCCGAGCACCTCGCGCAGGTCGACGCCGTCAGGGAGCCCGTCGAGGAGACGGTGGATCGCTCGGACGTGGAGCTGCTCCTCGCTGAGCTCCACGACGAAGGCCATCACCGAGTCGTGGTCGCCGGGGCGGTCGCCGTTGGCGGCCCGGACCTCTGCCCGGTAGTTCCGGGCAGTCTCGTAGCGGTGGTGTCCGTCGGCCACCACGACCGGCGAGGATGCGACCGCCGCCGAGACCCGTGCCACCGCCTCGGGGTCGTCGACCACCCACAGCTCGTGCACCACGTGCTCGTCGTCGACCGCACGGCTCGCCGGAGGTCCGTTTGGCTCGAACGCGGCGGTCAGGCCCTTGGTGAGCGAGAGGCCCCAGATGGGGGAGAGGTTCGCGCCGGTGGCGCGCAACAGGTCGAGGCGGTCGCTGCGCGGCTTCGGCATGGTCTCTTCGTGGGGGAGCACGTCGTCGCCGACGCCCAACGCGCCGATGATCCCGGTCGTGACGGTGCCGTCCGGTGCCGTCATCCGGTAGGGGTAGAAGGCAGGGCGGGGGTCTACGACGACCGCCTGGCGCTCCAGCCACGAGGAGAGCAGGTGGGCTGCCACTTGGTACTGGTCCCTCCCCGAGGCCGGATCGGGCTGTGGGAGCTCGAGGAGGATCGCGTTCAGACGATGGCGGCGCGCCAGTTCGTCGCGCTCTTCTGGCCCGACGACGTCGTACGGCGGGGCGATCAGCGAGTCGAGCGGGGCTTGGGACGCGGCGTAGCGGGCGCCGCCGAACGGCTGGAAGCTGGGCACGGCCACAGACTGGCACACCACGCGCCCGTAGACTCACCCTCATGACCTCGCCGGTTCCGACCACACGGACCGTCCCGGCCGGCGAGGACCGTGTGCTCACCGTGGCAAACGCCGTCACGATGCTCCGCCTCGCCGGCGTCGGCGTCTTCTGCTGGCTCCTCTTCGGTGCCGGCGACCAGGTGGCGGCCGCGATCCTCCTGGGCGTGCTCGGCGCCACCGACTGGCTGGACGGGCAGCTGGCGCGGCGGCTCCACCAGGTGTCGACGGTGGGCAAGGTGCTCGACCCGGCCGCCGACCGCGTGCTCGTGGGCACCGCGGTCGTTGCCGTGATGGTCCACGGCGCCGTCCCGCTGTGGTTCGGGCTGCTCACCATGGCCCGAGAGGTGCTCGTCTCCGGCGCCGTCTTGGCGCTCGCCGCCCTGGGTGCTCGCCGCATCGACGTCATGTGGATCGGCAAGGCAGGCACCTTCGCGCTGATGGTCGCCTATCCCGGCTTCCTCATCAGCCACGGGACTGCCGGCTGGCAACAGCCGTTCCACGACGTGGCCTGGATCGCCGGTGTTGGCGGGCTCGCCTTGGCCTGGTCCGCCGCCGCCGCGTACGTCCTGCCGGCTCGGCGGGCCCTTGCGGAGGGCCGCCAGGCGCGCTCGAGCGCTGACGGCGCGCCGGTGCTCGGCGGGCCCGTCCCCGCGGGGGGGCGGACGACGCCCAGAGGGGAGGCAAGCGCATGAAGGCGGTGATCATGGCGGGTGGCGAAGGCACGAGGCTGCGACCGCTCACCTCGAACCAGCCCAAGCCGATGCTGCCGATGGCCAACCGGCCCATGATGGAGCACGTGGTCTCGCTGCTCAGGCAGCACGGCTTCAGCGACATCGTCGTCACCGTCGCGTTCATGGCGAACGCGATCCGGACCTACTTCGGCGACGGCTCGGAGCTCGGCGTGCGCATGGTGTACGCGACCGAGGAGACGCCGCTCGGCACCGCCGGCTCCGTCATGAACGCGCGCGATGAGCTCGACGATCGGTTCCTCGTGATCTCCGGCGACGTGCTCACCGACATCGACCTGTCGGCGGTGGTGTCGTTCCACGAGGAGAAGGGCGCGCTCGCCACCCTCGCGTTGAGCGCAGTGGAGAACCCGCTCGAGTTCGGCATCGTGATCGCCTCGGAGGACGGCTCGATCGAGCGCTTCTTGGAGAAGCCGACGTGGGGCCAGGTGTTCAGCGACACCATCAACACCGGCATCTACGTGCTCGAGCCCGAGATCTTCGACCACATCCCCGCCGACCGCTCGGTCGACTTCTCCGGCGAGGTCTTCCCCGAGGTCCTGGCTCGCGGCCGGCCGATCTACGGCTACGTGGCCGAGGGCTACTGGGAGGACGTCGGCACGACGGAGGCGTACCTGCGAGCGCATCAGGACATCCTCGACTCCAAGGTGCAGGTCGACATCGGGGGGTTCGAGATCCGTCCCGGCGTCTGGGTCGGCAAGGGGACGACCATCGATCCCGCGGCATCCGTGGAAGGCCCAGCGGTGATCGGTGACAACTGCTCGATCGGTGCGGGCGTGGTCCTCGGCGAGTACTCCACCCTCGGCTCGAACGTCCGGGTCGCCGACGGTGCAGAGGTGCGCCGCTCGGTCGTCCAGGACAATGCGTACTTCGGCCCGGGTGTGCGGGTGGCCGGGTCGGTCATCGGTCGTTCCTGCGACCTGCGCCGTGGCGCGAGCTGCGAGCCGGGCTCGGTGCTCGGCGAGGGTTGCCTCATCGGCGCCCAGGCGCAGGTGCGCGCCGGCGTGAAGATCTACCCGTTCAAGACCGTCGAGACCGGTGCGGTCGTGAACTCCTCGATCGTGTGGGAGTCGCGTGGCGCCCGCTCGCTGTTCGGCCGCGACGGCGTTCGTGGGATCGCGAACGTCGACATCAGCCCCGAGCTCGTCGTTCGGCTCTCCATGGCCTGGGCGTCCACCCTCGACAAGGGCATGACGGTGACCGCCTCGCGCGACACGAGCCGCGCCTCGCGCATGCTCAAACGTGCGGTCATGATCGGGTGCAACGCCGCAGGCGTCAACGTCGACGACCTCGAGGTCGCCACTGTCCCGGTCACTCGGCACCACATCCGTGCCGCGGGGAACCAGGGCGGGGTGACCGTCCGGCTTGCCCAGGACGACCCACAGTCGGTGCTCATCCGCTTCTTCGACGAAGACGGCCGGGACCTCGACGAGAGCGGCCAGCGCAAGGTGGAGCGCCTCTACCACCGAGAGGACTTCCGTCGCGTGCTCGCGGGCCAGATCGGCGACATCGACTTTCCTGCGCGCGCGGTCGAGCAGTACACCTCCGACCTGATCGCCACCGTCGACCTCTCCGGCGCACGGGCGGCCGACATGAAGCTCGTGCTCGACCTCTCCTTCGGTGCGGCGAGCTTCGTCATGCCGAACCTGCTCGCCAAGCTGGACGCGGACGTGCTCGTCGTGAACCCCTACGCGCACACGAGGGGGATGATGGCAGTCGACCGCGAGGTGCACGCACGCCGGGTGGCGGACCTCGTACGCGTCTCGGGCGCGCAGCTGGGCGCGGTCGTCGACGCGGACTGTGAACGCTTGGTGATCATCGACGACGAGGGAACGGTCCTGAGCGACGGCCAGGCGCTGCTCGCGCTGTTGCAGCTCGTGATCGAGACCCAGCCCGACGCTCGGGTGGCGTTGCCGGTGCTGGTGAGCCGATGGGCGGAACGGCTGTGCGCCGACGCGGGGGTGCCGATCGTGTTCACGAAGCTCGGCTCTGCCCACCTCATGGAGGTGGCGGCGACCGAGGAGGTGAACTTCGGGGCCGGGCAGAACGGCGCATTCTTGTGGCCGGACTTCCTGCCCGCCTACGACGCGGCGGCAACGCTCGTGGAGCTGGTCTCCATGCTGTCGCTCACGAGCCAACCGCTGTCCAAGATCGTCGACGGCCTGCCCGCGGTGAACATCGCGCACGAGGCGGTCGTGACGCCGTGGGAGCAGAAGGGGATGGTCATGCGCACGCTCGTCGAGCAGCTCGACGGGCAGGACCTCATCCTCGTCGATGGCGTGAAGGTACCCGCAGAGGACGGCTGGGCGCTCGTACTACCAGACCCCGAGGATCCCCTCACCCATGTCTGGGCGGAGGCGCCGAGCGAGGCGAGAGCCAGAGCGCGGGCCCAGCAGTACGCGGTCCGGCTCCGGCAGCTGCTGCGGTCCGGGGGATAGGGTGCGGGCGTGCACGTTCCTGACGACCTCCGTTACTCCTCGGACCACGAGTGGGTTCGCCCCGGCGAGGGGCGTGTCCGCGTCGGCATCACCGACTACGCCCAGGACGCCCTTGGCGACGTCGTCTTCGTCGACCTTCCTTCCGTCGGCGAGACGGTCGGCGCCGGCGAGGTACTCGGCGAGGTGGAGTCCACCAAGTCGGTCTCGGAGGTCTACGCCCCCGTTTCCGGCACGGTCGTCGCGGTGAACGACGTCCTCACGACCACTCCGGAGAACCTGAACCGAGACCCGTACGGCGACGGGTGGCTGTGCGAGATCGAGGTGAATGGGCTCGACGCGCTCGACGCCCTGCTCGACGCCGAGGGATACCGCCGCCTCACCGAGAGCTGAGCCGTCCACAGCCGCCCGTGGGGGTTGCACCCACTGCGGGTGGCAGGGGCTGGGCGGGCGGCCGCCATCGGAACCGTCGCCCGAGAGCGGCTACCGTGGGGGACGTGTACTGCACGAATTGTGGCCATCGGAACCCTGATGGCGCCAACTTCTGCTCTTCGTGCGGCGCCACGCTGGCTTCGGAACGCTCGGAGACCACCGTGTCGTTCCGACCAGTCGACGACCACGGAGAGAGCGCGGACGAAGAACCGGCAGTGACCCAGGTCGAGGTACCGCGCGGGGTCCCCGCGCTCGTGGTGCGGCGCGGACCGAGCACGGGCTCGCGCTACGAGCTCTACTCGCCGGTGACCGGTGCGGGACGGCATCCCGAGAGCGACATCTTCTTGGACGACATCACGGTGTCGCGTCGTCACGCGGAGTTCGTGCGCGAGCCCGACGGCAAGATGATCGTGCGCGACGTGGGATCGTTGAATGGCACGTACGTGAACAAAGAGCGGATCGAAGAGCACGTGCTCTCGTCGGGCGACGAGGTACAGATCGGCAAGTTCAAGCTCGTCTTCCTCTTCGTCGCCGGCGACGAGTGAGCCGAGAGGGGGGCGTCGGGATGACGCGGGAGCGAACGGGATGAGCGGGCGGTCGTACCTGTCGATCGGCGATGTGCTGAGCCTGTTGCGAGAGGAATTCCCCGACGTCACGATCTCGAAGATCCGCTTCCTAGAGAGCCAGGGGCTCGTCGACCCCGAGCGCTCCCCGTCGGGCTACCGGAAGTTCTACGACCAAGACGTC
>JAJZMN010000260.1 GCA_021850345.1 Actinomycetes bacterium
CGGGTGCCCGGCTCCCTGGGGGAGTGCCCGGCTCCCTGGGGGAGTGCCCGGACGGCTACCGGCGCGGCCTGCGAGAGTTGCACGCGATGACCGCCGCCGTGGGAACGACCGGTGAGCCCACGCTCGCGCTCGAGCACGCCCAGGCGAGCGCGTCGTCAAAGGAGCCGGCTCGCCGGGTGGCGCCGCCGGTCCTCCGCCGTGTACGGCCGCAGGCGATCGCCATCGGTTCACTTGTGGCGCTGTCGCTGCTCGTCTACGGCCTGCCGGCGGTCCTCGGGCACCCGGTCGTGCCCGGCGACGACCTGACCCAGAACCTCCCCTTGCGCGAGCTCGTCGGGCGGGACCTCCGGGCGGGCACGCTCCCCCTCTTCGACCCCTACATCTGGTCGGGAGCACCGCTGCTCGCGGGTTGGAACGCCGGAGCGGCCTACCCCCTCACGTGGCTGTTCGCCGTCCTGGGTGGCAGCGCGGCGTGGACGGTCAACCTCGTGGCCGCCGCAGTCTGCGCGTCGGTCGGCCTCTACGCGTTCCTCCGCGCCTCGGGCCTTGCCGTGCTCGCGAGCTGGGCCGGTGCGGTGAGCTTCGGGTTCGCCGGCGGCATGGTCGCCCAGGTCTCCCACATCGGCCTCGTCGTCGGCATGAGCTGGGTCCCCCTCGCCCTCCTGGGGCTGCTCCGCCTCACGGATCCGGGGGCGTCGATGACGGCGGGCTCCCGGCTGCGCTGGACCGCCCTGTTGGCCATGGCGGTCGGGATGGTGGCCCTCTCAGGAGAGCCGCGCGCGGTCAGCGACGGGGCGGTGGTGCTGGGTCTCTATGCCGCCTGGCGCGTGGTCAGGCTGCTCCGCGTCTCCCGACGCGCGGGCGGCGCTGCAGCGGCGGCGGTGCTATCCGGCGCCGCAATCGGCCTCGGCCTCGGTGCGGTGCAGCTCGTGCCGGGTCTGGCCGCCGTCGCGACGTCACAACGCGCCCACACCAGCGCCTTCCTCTTCGGCGCCGGATCGCTGCCCGCGCGCTGGCTCATGCTCCTCGGAGTGCCCGACCTGCTCGGCGGCTCCGGGTCCTTCGGACAACCCGTCTTCTTCGCCAGGTACAACCTGACCGAGGTCACGGGGTACGTAGGGCTCCTCCCGCTCGTCGCCGCCGTCGCGCTCTTCGCCAGGCTGCGCCGAGACGATCGCCGCTCCGACTGGCTCGTCTGGGAACTCGTCGCGCTCGTCGGCGTCGCGCTCGCGCTGGGCAACAACATCCCGCTGTGGCACCTCCTCATCCACGTCCCGCTGCTCGGGGGCCAGCGCCTCCAGAGCCGGGCCATCCTGGTGACGGACCTCGCGCTGGCGACGTTGCTCGCCTACTGGCTCGACGGCTGGGTGAAGAGCACGCGCCGCGCGTCCACGCCGGCAGAGGGGCCGGCACGGAGCGCCCAACGTGTCGGCCGCGCCGAGCGAGCACTCGGCGCGCTGCCCCTCCTCGGTGTCGCCGGCGTCGTCGTGACCGCGCTCGTGGACGGCGCCGCGCTGCTCCGCTGGATGGGCGTGGAGGCGAGCGCGGTCGGCCGCGCCGGGGCGCTCGAGCCGTGGCTCGTCGTGGCACTGACCCTCGCCGCGGGCGGGTTCGTGCTCGTGGTGGCAGGCGTCCATCTCCCCTCGCAAGTCCGCGGCGTGCTCGCGGCGTCGTTCGTCTTGGTGGACCTGCTCGTCTTCAGCGTGACGGCGGTCGTCGCCGTCGGGGGTCACGGGGGGCCGCACCCGCTGGCGCCATCTCACCGGGGGACCCGCGGTGCCCAGGAGGCCGGCGCGCCGCCAGGGCCGCGCCCGATCGCGGCGATGGACCTTTCGGGGCGCTTCGCCGTCTACGACCCTGAACAGCTCTATCCGTCACAGTTGACGGCCCTCGGGGTCCCGGACGCCAACACGCTGGCGGGCACCTGGTCCGTCGAAGGCTACGGCTCCATTGTCAACGCGCAGTACGCGACCGCCACCGGGGTCCACGGCGTGTCGGGGACAGGGCAGGACGTATTCCTCCCGCGCGCCGCAGCAGACGGCGTGCTCGACTCACTGTCGACGCAAGCGGTTCTCGCCCCGTCCCAGTACTTCCGCACGCCCGTGCGGACGTCGGACGGCTCGTCGGGCGGCCAAGCGGGCCCCCCGCCGGCCCGAGCCAGGCGGCTCGCCCCGGGCCGGACGGCGACGTGGTTTCTCGGCGGGCCGCTCGTCGTCCGGTCGGCGCGCGTGGACGTGCGCGCCCCGGCGCCTTCCGGGCGGGCGCACGCCAACTTCGTGCTGCATGTCGGACTGCTCACCGCAGGCGGCGCCGTCCACTGGGCCCAGATGAAAGCGCCCCGCCCCGGCGCAACACGCGCGCAGGCGGCCACCGCGCAGTGGGTTGCCACGTGGCCGTCGCCAACCGACGCGGTCGGCCTGGTCGCGGACTCGACGCTGCCCGTACTCGTGGCACCGCCGATCCTCGACACGGCGGACGGTGGCTCCTACGAGCTCGACGGGGTGCTCCAGCGCGCCATGGTCGCGCCGCATTGGCACTATCGGGGCCAGAGCGGCGCCTTCGGAATCTTCGTCGACCGGCGCGCGAAGCCGCCGCTCTCATTGCGTGCGCTTCCGGACCGTTCACTTCGAGGCGCCTCGGTCCACCGCTTGAGCGGCCCGGCCCTCGAGCCGCGCGCCGCGCTCGTCTCGTCGCCGCGCGGTGTCGACGTGGTGCGCGCCGACGCGGCGGTGCCAGGTTGGACGGCATCCTGGACGCCGCTGCAAAGGCGAGGACGTGCGCACTCGGCACCGGAGGCCCTCACCGTCCATCGCCTCGGTGTCGTCGAGGTGGTGCGGGTTCCTGCCGGGCGCGGCGTGCTCTCCTGGCGGTACATCCCCCCGGGGCTCGTCACCGGAGGGTCGCTGTCCGCAGCGTCGGTCGTCCTCCTGGGTGCGCTCCTCGTCACTGCGGCCGGGATCGACCGCGCCCGGCACGGCCGCCGACCTCGCGCGCCGGAGGGCTCTTTCGTACAGTGAGGCCGTCGCTTCGCAAGTGAGGCCGTGGCTTCGTACAGTGAGGCCGTGGGCAAGGACACGGACTTCACATTCCCCCGAGACGACGCCGACGAGCGAGAGCTCTATCTCATCTGGCTCGACTTCCTCCGTGGCGCGGTGCTCCGCAACATCTCGGGTCTGAGCGAAGAGGACGCCCACTGTCGCCCGGATGGGAAGCTCCTGCCGCTTTCGGGGATCGTCAACCACCTGATCGGCGTCGAGCGGCGGTGGATCGACGGGGGCATGCTCGGCGGCCCGATCGTCCGGCACGAAGAGGAGTTCTTTCCTGGCCCTGAGCTCACCGTCGCCGACGTCACGGCTGCCTACCGCGAACGTGGCGACCGCACGAACGAGGTCGTTCGGGGGCTCCCGCTCGATGCGCCCAACGGCCGTCGTGAGGGGACCACGCTGCGCTGGACCCTTCTCCATCTCATCAACGAGACCGCCCGCCACGCCGGTCATGCGGACGCCGTGCGCGAGCTGATCGACGGCGCGACGGGGGAGTGAGAGCTCCTCGTGCGACACGGGCTCTTCTTCCCACCGTTCGGCGAGCTCTCCGAGCCCGCGGTCGTGGTCCGCATCGCCGCTGAGGCGGAGCAGCGCGGTTGGGACGGCATGTTCCTCTGGGACCACATGATCCGGCCACCCGGAGACCCACAGGAGATCGCCGACCCCTGGATCCTCCTCGCGGCCATCGCCTCGTCGACCACCAGGCTGCGCATCGGCACCATGATCACCCCGCTGGCGCGCCGCCGCCCGCAGAAGCTGGCGCGAGAGACGGTCACCTTGGACCGCCTCTCCCGAGGTCGCCTCGTGCTCGGTGTCGGGCTCGGCGTCAACCGCGGTGGCGAGCTCGAGCGCTTCGGGGAGTGCACCGACGAGCCCGCGCGCGCCGCGATGCTCGACGAGGCGCTGGAGTTGCTCTTCTCACTGTGGTCGGGTGAGGAGGTCCGCCACCGCGGTCCTCACTTCGTCGCAGACGGTGTCCGTTTCCTTCCGACGCCCTTCCAACAACCTCGGATCCCGGTGTGGGGTGCGGCCGTCGGCGACAGGAGACGGCCGGGACCTCTGCGGAGGGCGGCGCGACTCGACGGGGTTTTCCCGGTCCACGCGACGATCGACGAGTTCAGGGCCATCGTCGAGGATCTCCGCAGGCTCAGGGGCTCCCTCGAGGCGTTCGACGTCGCCGCCGAAGTCGCGCCCGACGCAGAGGAGTCCGCCGTCGACGACTTCGCGCAGGCCGGAGCCACCTGGATCATGCACTCATTCCCCGTCGACGCCACGGTCGAGGACGTCGAGAACACCGCCGCACGCGGGCCCCGCGCCTCCGACAACACCACATGACCCCCTTCAGACGACCACGCGGCACGTCGCCTCGGGCGGCACATGACCACCACGAGCGGCACACCGCCTCGGGCGGCACATGACCACCACGAGCGGCACCACGAGCGGCACATGACCACTGGGTGACCGCCGCCACCGGCGTCGCTAAGGTCGCGGCGAAGATGAGCTCTGACGCCGAACAACAGGTGCTACGCCTCTTCGCACGGGTCACCGAGGCGCTGGCCCGTGCGACGTGGGCGCTGCTCTCCGCCGATGTCGAGCTCGGACGGTCGGTGGTGCAGGATGATAGGGAGATCGACGGGCAGGTCGGGTCGATCGAAGCAGCGCTCTGGCGCGAGCTCGACGCCCGCATCGGCGCCTCCGCCGAGATCCGTCGCCTGGTCGGACTGCTCTTCGCCCTTTCGGAGCTCGAGAGGAGCGCAGACCTCGCCGAGCACATCGCACAACGAGCCGTGCTCGGGCTCGGCGGCGAGATGACGCCCGTCAGTCGGGGCATCGTCCAACGCATGTCGGAAGTGGCCGTCGACATGTGGCGGGAGGCAGCCGAGATGTACGCGAGCGGCGGATCGGGGACGCTCGACCTCGGCGAGACAGACGAAGAGCTCGACATCCTGCACGACCGGCTGACCGCCGAGGTGGCCACGGGCTCGATGCAGCCACCGGTCGCGGCGCAGGTGACCCTGCTCGCGCGCTTCTACGAGCGGTTGGGCGACCACGCGGTCAACCTCAGCCGCCGGCTCGGGCCGGCGGAAGATCCACACGACGACGGCTAGCCGCGGCTAGCCGTTCGGCTAGCCGCTCTCGCTCAGTGGGAGGATGCAGACCTGCGGCATTGATCGCGCCCCTTTACATCGGTGCGCCGATGTCGTAAGTTATCTGGCTCGGCCGCGAGCAGAGAGCGAGGTGACCACGATGGCAGGCGGATTCCACAAGTGCCCGTCGCGTGGTCGCGCTCAGATGACGGAGCGCCTGTCCCTCCTCGGCACGCTGCCGGCCGTGGTCCGCACGTCGCCCATGCACTGACGACGTCGCACCCCGCGACGTCGCGGCGGCGCCCCGCCTAGATCCCGCGAGCCACCGCCAGGTCCGGGGCTGACGCTGCAGGCCGCACCGGTCGGCGTTCGGGGCTCCCGGACCGACTCGGCGGCCCCGCCGCGTCGATGGTCGACGCAGCGACGTCTCCTGGCCGACGGCCCGTTCCACCGCCCACGCAAGACCCGGACCACCCCGGCAACCCACTTCCCTTCATCCCCTTTGCACACGGAGTCCGAATGAGCACCGACTCGCTCTTCCCCGCATCGTCGACCAGAGACACCCTGGCCTTCTGCTGGCGCCAGGTCGGCCCCTACAAGAGGAGCATGGTTGCGGGCTGGGTCCTCACCATGACCGCGACCCTGGTCCAGTCCGTCGCAGGTCCGCTCATCTTTGCGGCGTTGCTGACGCGGGTGGCTCAGCTGCCGCCGCACGCCTCCTTCGGCGCGACCTTCGAGCCGCTCGTCATCGCGTACGGCGTGACGCTCGTCGCAGGGACCCTCCTGTGGCGCTGGGCCGGCTGGGTGGAGTGGGGCTCGTCGTTGGGCGCGTTCGCCCATGCGCTCGTGCGTGGGTACGAGCACCTCATCAGCCTGAGCCACCGCTGGCACTCGGACCGGCCCGCCGGAGAAGTGATCTCCACCCTCGAGACGTTCTCGTGGGCGTTCGTCGACTTGCTCGACACGCTCCATTGGGGCTTTCTGCGCATCGCGGTCACGGTGCTCTCCGCAACCGTCGTCCTCGCCATCGTTGCGTGGCCCGTCGCGCTCGTGATGGCCGGGCTCGTCGTGGTCTTCGGTCTCGTGCTCAAGCGCCGCATGGCTCTCGTGGTCGCTGCAGGGAAGAAGTTCTCCGACACCCACAGCCGGGCGACCGGCGTGCTGGCCGACACCATCTCGAACCTCACGACGATCCGGACGCAGTCCGCCGAGCCGTTGGAAGGCCGGCACGTGGAGGCCCTCGTCGGGCAGACGGTCAAGGCCGACCTCGAAGCGCGGCGCATCTTCGCGACGACCCGCCTGCAGATGGAGGGGTCGCTCAGCCTCTTCAGCTGGCTCGCGGTCCTCGTCGGCGTGTTCCTCGCCCTGCGCCACTCTGCAGCAGCGGGAACGATCTACCTCATCCTCTTCTACGCGACCTCGGTGGTCGCCTCGATGGAGGAGTCCTTCGAGCACATCCGCAGCTCTTCACGCGGCCTCGGCCGGTGCGCCAAGTTCGCGGGGATCGCCGCCACGCCGCCGGAGATCGTCGACGCCCCGGGCGCACCAGACCTCGTGGTGCCAGAGGGCAGAGTCGAGATGTCGCACGTGCGGTTCAGCTACCCGCGGCGACCCCCTCTCTTCGGCGACCTCACGCTCACGATCCAGCCGGGCGAGCACGTAGGGCTCGTCGGCTCGTCCGGGTCGGGCAAGACCACCCTCACCAAGCTCCTGTTGCGTTTCATGGAGCTCGACGCCGGGACCATCGCGATCGACGAGCAGGACATCGCGAAGGTCACGCAGGCCTCGCTCCGCCGGCACATCTCCTTCGTCCCGCAGGACCCGCAGATGCTCCACCGCACGATCGCGGAGAACATCTGCTACGGCCTCGACGGGATGGACGAACCCGACATGGAGCTCGTCCACGAGGTGGGGCGCGCCGCACACGTCGAGGAGTTCGTGCGCCGCCTGCCCGACGGCTACCACACCGTGGTCGGGGAACGGGGCCTCAAGCTCTCCGGTGGTCAGCGTCAGCGCGTCGCCATCGCACAGGCGATGGCGAAGTCCGCGCCGATCCTCATCCTCGACGAAGCCACCTCCGCACTGGACTCCGAGTCGGAGATGTTGGTCCAAGAAGCGCTGTGGAAGCTGATGTCGGGCGCGACCGCGCTGGTGGTCGCCCACCGCCTCGCGACGATCGCGCGGCTCGACAGGATCGTCGTCATCGACAACGGCGAGATCGTGGAGCAGGGATCCCACCGTGAGCTCCTCTCCCTCGGTGACGAGGGTGTCTACGGCCGGCTCTGGCGCCACCAGTCGGGCGGCTTCATCGCGGCGTGAGGGGCGGCCCGGCTGGCGGGTCGCCCGGCTGACGGGTCGCCCGGCTTGCCGGCGCGTCCGGGCTGGGGGCTCGTCAGCGCCGCTCATCGCGTCGCGCAGCTTGTCGACCGCAGTCGCGGGTACAACCGTTCGTGGTTGCCCCTTGTCGCAGGCGACCGACGCGCGCTCTGCCCGCCGTGACCCGGCTCGACCTGCAGCGGACGTCGCGGGCTGCTCAACCCACCCTGCGTGTGGCCGGCCGCCTCGCGAGCGTCACGGTCGCCGACTCGTGCTTGCCTGCAGGGGTGACCCAGCCCACCTTCACCCGGCTGCCAGGCGCCATACCGAGCACGTCGATACGCAATGTGAGGGCGGAGCGCACCGGGCGTGTTGCGAACTCGGTGATCGTGTCCCCCTTTTCGATGCCGGCTTTGGCTGCCGGCGAGGAGGGGACGACGCTCACCACATGGGCACCAGGCGTGGACGGCGCAGCCGGGGCGCCGGAGGGTGTACCCGGGGAAGTCGACGGTGTCGTCGAAGACCGTGTCGGCGCTGTCGGCGCCGGCACGAAGCCCGAGGGCACCACCTCCACCCCGAGGAACCCTCCGGAGCCGATGCCCGGCCCGATGCGGGGTGCGGGGAAGGCTGCACCTCCCCGGTCGGCAACCGGTGCGCTCCCTCCCCAGACGCTGAAGCCGATGCCGAGACCGATCGCCACCATCGCGATCGCGCCGAGCACGCCGCCGATGACGAGCCAGGACAGGGGGCGGCGAGGACTCGACGCCGAAGAAGAGGGCGGGCCGGCCGTAGACGGCGACCAGCCGGGCGGGAATGGCGACCAGCCGGGCGGGGATGCCGGCCATCCTGGTCCCCACCCACTCCACTGGGGCGGGCCGCCCCACGGGGGGCCGCCCCACGTGGGAGCACCCCACGGGGGAGCACCCCACGGTGAACCCGACCCCGGGGGGGCGCCGGGCACCGGGCCTGCCGAAGGAGCATTGCCCTCGGCCCCCGTTCCGCCCAGAGGTGGCGTGCCAAAGGGTGGGGTTCCCGCGGGTGGGGTTCCCACGGGTGGGGTTCCCGCGGGTGGGGTTCCAAACGGTGGCGTGCCAGAGGGTGGGGTTCCAAAGGGTGGGGTTCCCGAGAATTCGGTGCCAGAGGGCGGTGGTGCCGCTTCGGCCGGCCGCAGCGGGTCCGGCTCGGGTCCACCGCCGGCCGAGTCGGTGCCAGCTGCGACCGCATCACCGCTTCTTGCTGATCCCCCTGTCCTGTCGCCTGATGCGTCGCCGGCAGGATCGCCGGAAGACACCTCGGGAACATCGGGCATCGTGCGCCTCCCGTCTCTACGAGCCGCCTGCTCTCTAAAACCTCTGCGAATGCTACGAACCGCTCGCCCGATTACAGCCGCGGCGCATAAGAAGCGCGCCTACACAGGTCAAAGAAAGGCTAAGAAGTGCGCCGGTCGGAGTGCGTGCTCGCCCTCGGGAGGAGATGCAGGACTCCACCGTGCGAGACTGCGTCGCAGGCCAACAGAGCGAAGACGAGCCGGAGGAATTCCATGGCGTCAGTGCAGAGCGTGCCGCAACCCGGACGGTCACGATGACCGGCACCTTCGACCTCGACGACGGCACCCTCACCGAGGAGCAGGTCGCGATGCTCCAGACGTGTCGCCGATACGTGGACAGGATGCTTCGTCCGTTCATCGCCGCCGATCGCCAGCGTGAGTGGGACTTCCACCCGGAGAACCGACTCGCTCCCGAGGTCCTCGAGGAGGCGGACCGGGCGGGGCTCCGGAGCCTGGGCGTGCCCGAGGAGCACGGCGGCGTCGCTCTCGATCGGGGGACGGAGGCGCAGACGTTCGCCATCATCGCTGCCGAGCTCGCCCGAGGCGACGTGGGCGTGGCAGACAAGCTGGTGCAGAACTGGAAGATCTCGGTTCTGCTTCGCGAGCTCGCGCCCCCCGCCCTCCAGGAAGAGTGGTTCACCAGGTACATGGGCGATCCGCAGTTCTTGATGGCTCACTGCCTCACGGAGCCGAGAGGCGCCTCGGACCGCTGGCTTCCCTACAACGTGCGCGAGGCCAACATGGATACCAAAGCGGTTCTCGACAACGGCTACTGGACGATCGATGGCCGCAAGCAGTTCATCAGCAACGGCTACGACGCAAGCCTCTACGTGGTGTACGCCAACACCGACGACTCGGTCGGAATGCTCCAGGGCACGAGCAGCTTTCTCGTGCCCCGCGACACGCCAGGTCTCGAAGTCACGCGCTGCAACGAGACCATCGGCGGCCGATACATGAACAACGGGGAGATCGTCTTCGACGGGTGCCGGCTTCCCGAAGACCACCTCCTCGCCCACAACGACGCGCTCGGCAAGGCCGGGGTGTACTTTCGGCCGGGGAAGATCATGCAGGCGGCGAAGAACTTGGGGATCGGTGTCGCGGCGTTCGACGACACCGTTGCCTTCGTCCACGACAGGGTGCAAGGCGGGCGCGTGCTCATCCAGCACCAAGCGGTCGCGGTGCGAGTAGCCGAGATGGCGACCAAGCTCGAGGCGGTCGCCGCGCTGTTGCGGCATGCCGCGAGGGCGGTCGACGTCCGGCGACCCAACGCTGACGCGCTCGCGGACATGGCGAAGGTCTTCGCGTCGCACGAGATCCTCGAGGTCTGCACGCAGGCGATGGAGCTGCACGGCGGCTACGGTGCGATGCTCGAAATCGGCATCGAGAAGTACCTGCGCGACGCGTCCGTCTACCTGCACATGGACGCGACGACCGACATCTCGAACTTCCGGATCGTAAGGGCGTTGTTCCCATCCAGCGCCGGCACCTACGCGGGCCCTGCCTGAGCGCACTCGGCCGGCGCGACTGGTCCCCGCAGCACGACGGCGTTGGGGATCAGCCTGAATCGGGATGGCGGGGTGCGGGGTTGCCTAACCGCGGGAGACGACTGCCACGAGCCGTTGCACCGGGCCTGACCGTCGCCTGAACCCTGGCCACCGCTCAGCGTCGAGCGGCGCGCTTTCGAAGCCCTCTCGCCAGCAGCAAGACGGCCAGCACGAGGACCGCTGCTCCTCCCGCCACCCCGGCCAGGCCCCTCGCCCGCCCCCGGAGCGACGCCCCGATCATGCGGTTCAGATCGAGAGAGTCTTCCTCTGCGGTGCTCTCGGCGGTCGTCCGGCCGCGCGCTCCAGCGTCGCTCCCGTCCGCGTGTGGCGTCTCGGGCGACGCGCCGGCCGCGATCCGCCGCTCGAGGCGGACGGTGAACTCCTCGAGCACCCTGCTCCCCACGTCCTCGAGAACGCCTTTGCCGAACTGTGCCTGCGGTCCCGTGATGTCGAGGTCGGTCTCAGCGACGACCCGCGTGCCTCCGGGCACCTCCTCCAGCCGGTTGGTTACGGTAGCAACGGCAGAGCCTTGACCTCGCGCCTCACGGGCCTTCATCTGGATAGTCGCCTGACGCGCCACCTCATCGACCGCGACGAGGGTGGCCTGGCCCCGGTACTCGACGGTCATCGGACCAACCTTGAGGCGGATCTTCCCCTTGTACGTATCAGGAGGGACAACTTCTTCGATGCGCGCACCAGGCACGCACTCCGCCACGCCCTCCATGTCGAGGAGGTGCTTCCACACCACCTCGGGTGGGGCGGCGACGACAAATTCGTTGGTGAGGCGCATCAGCTGTCGGTGATCTCCGGCACCTTAGCGCGAGACAACCGTGACACCGCGGGGCGAAGCGGGATCGCGGTGCAGAAGTTCGAACACGCGTGCCCAGTGGTTGTGGCTGTCGGTCACGATCGCGCCGCCCGGGGCGATCGCGTCCTGGATCGCGCTGCACATGGCGTGAAGTGGTGCCCCCCCACCTTCTCCCATCCCCTTGGCGCCATTGGGGGTAAACGGGCTAGGCGACTCGATGTCACCCGTGGCGATCGACGGGATGTCCAGCGAGGTTGCCACGTGGTACTCGTAGAACGAGGGTTCCTGGAGCTGTCCCGAATCGTCGTAGTCAAGGGACTCGAAGAGCGCCGCCGCGATTCCGAGCCCGGTCGCGCCATGGACCTGTCCCTCGACGACCTGAGGGTTGATACGCCGTCCACAGTCGTCCACCGCCGCGTACTCGAGGACGCGAACCTCTCCGGTCTCTTCATCCACCTCGACGACGCACACGTGAACCTGGCTCGCATAGGTGAGCGTCAAGTTCCCGGTCTTCGCGACCGTGTCGGGAACTTCGAAAGGCGGCACGTAGACGTACCGAGCGTTGAGATCGACCTCGGCAAGCAACTCTTGAGGAACGCCCGCGTTGTTCGCGTACACCATGTTGGCGAGCCCGATAAACGGGATCGACCGCTCTTCGTCGCCGACGACCTTCGCGGACCCGTCGGCGAGCTCGATCTCGTCCTCCCCCGCTCCGAGCGCGTAGGCCGCGAGCTTCACGATCTGGCGCCGAAGCTTCTGGGCTGCCCCCATCACCGCACCGAGCCCCGACACCGCGAATTGGCTCGCATACGTCCCGGAGAACCCGACGTAGGTGTTGTGTGCCTGATCGAATCCGGTAGTGACCGTGACGTCATCCGGGGTCACCCCGAGGATGTCCGCCGCGACCTGCGCCGAGGTGGTCTCGTGCCCCTGACCCTGCGGCGTCGTCCCGATGTTGATGTTGATCTCTCCGAAAAGGTCGAGCTTCGCGAGCGCCGCCTCCCCGTTTCCTGAGAACGGAAGCTCCGGGTTGATGATCCGGGCCTGGCCGAAGTTGTTGGTCCCCGAGTCCAGCGTGGAGCCGATCCCGATACCGATACGGCGCCCGGACCCCGGCGGGAGCTCGCGCTGGCGAGCTCGCCACTGGTCGGCATGTGCCAACTCGAGCGCAATGTCGAGCGATCGCGGCAGGTCGCCGGAGTCGTAGATGCACCCGTTGGGGGTGGCGTAGGGGTAGTCCTCCGGCTGGACGTAGTTGAGCTTGCGAACCTCCACGGGGTCTAGGTCGAGCTCCTTCGCCACGATGTCGACGATCCGTTCGATCATCCAGAGGTGCTGCATCCGCGAGTATCCGCGGTTGGGCACCGTGGGACACTTGTTGGTGACCGTCTCGGTGTAGTCGACCCTGACGTGCTTGAGCTTGTAACAGCCCGGAACCACCTGTGACCAGATGACCGCACCCAGCGGCTCGTAATGGAGGTACGCACCGGCGTCGTCATACGCCCGTGCCTTCACACCCAGAATGGTGCCGTCGGCCATCACCGGCACTTCGATATCGAGGAAGGTTCGCTCGTTGCCGTGCCCGGCCGTCAGCATGTGCTCAGTTCGGTACTCCGTCCACTTGGCAGGACGACCTGCCTTCTTGGACAAGAGGGCGAGTGCAGCGATCTGAGCGAAGAACCCGATCTTGATGCCAAATGCCCCGCCGATGTCCTTCGTGACGAAATTGAACTTGTTGACCGGCACGCCGATAGTCGGACCCACGACCATCGCCGCAAACATCGGCATCTGGTAATTGGTGAGTACGTCCACTACCCCGGTCCCGTGATCGAAGTTCACGACTGCACCGTTGCACTCGAGCGGCGACGAGGTGAACCGGTGGAAGTGAAGCCGGTCGATCTTGACCACATGGTCGGCGTTCTCGATGGCCCAGTCGACGTCGCCGTAATCGAACACTCCGTGCCACGCGACGTTGGTACCAGCTTCGTCGTAGAGCAGTGGAGCGTCGGCGTCGGCGGCGGCGGCAGCGTCGGTGACCGCTGAAAGCGGGTCATAGTCCACCACCACGCGCTCTGCGGCGTCGCGGGCGGTCTCCCTCGTGTCGGCGAGGACGACCGCAACAGCGTCGCCCTGGTAACGCACCTTTCCGACGGCGAGCGGCCACTCGTGCATGAGCGCCCCAGGCGGTGGCGCGATGGCGAAGAACGGCGTCTCGCACATCTGACGGGCTTCCTCCCCCGTCAGCACCGCGTAGACACCGTCCATCTCGAGCGCAGGCGCACAGTCGATTGACACGATCTTCGCGTGGGCG
>JAJZMN010000090.1 GCA_021850345.1 Actinomycetes bacterium
GTGGTCGCCTCCTCGTATGACGAGCCGATGCACAGGGGTACCTGCGCCACGTTGTCGAGCTCGTTCGGATCCCGACCGGCCTCCTCGGCGAACGTCAGCACCTTCGCCCAGTTCTTCTCGAAGCTGGCGGGCGTGTAGAAATACGTGAGCCACCCCTCGCCACGCGTCGCCACCCGACGCAGCACGCGGTCGACGTAGCCCCCGATCAGCACCTTGGGCGCAGGAGCGGGCTTGGGCAACATCACCACGTGTGTGAGCTGCCTGCCGCCGACCTCCCCGGTGACGTCGTCTCGATCCCACAGTGCTCGCAGGACGTCGAGGTGCTGTTCGAAGATCTGGCCCCGGCCCTTGAACGGCACGCCGACGGCGTGGAACTCACGCTCGTACCAGCCCGCCGCCATGCCCAAGGTGAGGCGCCCCCGGCTCTGGGCCTGGAGGGTCGCGGCGGTCTTGGCAAGGAGCACCGGCTCTCGGAGCGGCAGGACGAGCACACCGGTCCCGAGCTCGCTCGTCGTGGTGACCGACGCGAGCATGCTCAGCGTCGTGAGCGACTCGAAGAACGGGAATGGCCGCCGGGCGCCCAAGAAGAGGTGGTCCCACGCCCATAGCGACGCGTACCCTCGTCGCTCGGCCTCCTCCGCGTACTCGCGGATCGCGTCGAAATCGGGCACCTTGCTCGCCGGCGTGAAATTCTCGACGGCCAGACCAAAACGTACGGGCATGTTTTCTCCCCACTCCACAACGTCCGACGAGCGGCGCGAAGGCGGCTCGACCAGCCACAACCTTAGAGAAGCGCCCACCTCGAACGGATCGGCGACAAATGCCAAACATTGGCTCGGTCTTCGTCATATGTTGTGTAACCACTTGGCGGCACCGCGACCGGGGCTGCACCCGTCATGCCGACGGCGCCTCGGCGGAGCCGGCCAATACCGTCGACTCGAGCGATGCCACGAATTGGCCGATGATCTTGGTGCTCACGTCGGCGAGCACTCCCCGCCCGAACTGGGCGACTCGCCCGGTGATCGCGAGGTCGGTCGACACCGAGACGCGCGTCGCCGGACCGTCGGGGACGAGCTGGGCGGTGATCGTGGCGCTGGCGCTCCCTTGCCCGCGCGTCTCGCGGCCTTCTGCGCGAAGGACGGCGCGACGCGCGATCGGGTCACGCTCCAAGAAGGTCGCCTTTCCCTTGTACTCCGCCGAGACGGGGCCCACCTTCACCTTGATCGTGCCGGAGAAGTCGTCGCCCTCGACGGCCTCGAGGGTCGCGCCAGGCATGCACGGCGCGAGGCGCGCGACGTCGGTCAGCACCTCCCATGCGGTGTCGATGGGCACGTCCACGCTGAACTCGTCACGCAGCTCCACCCCGTCCTCCTCGTGGTCTCGGGTCGTCGCCCCGATCATTCGCTCGCGTCGTTCATTGCTCGCCTCGACGAGCGCGCGAGCACTGCTGGCCGAAGCGGTGGCCCACCATCGCCGCCCTCTCTAGATACCGAGGACCCCGCCGATCTCCTCTGCGTCGCCGACGTGGGCGAACACGTGCTCGAGGCATTCGAGCGCAGCCTCGTGACGCTTTTTGGAGGTTCCGGCGACGGCGTCACGCGCCACGAAGCAGCGGTAGTCCAGGTTCCGGGCGTGCTGGACGGTGGCGGTGACGCACACGTCAGTGCACACCCCGGTCACGACGAGGTTCTCCACGCCCGAGCACCGCAGTACGACGCCCAGATCGGTTCCCAAGAACGCGTCGTAGCGCCGCTTGCCTTCGATGACGTGATCGCCATCCATCGGCTGGAGCCCGTCGACGATCTCTGCTCCTCGAGTCCCTTCGAGGCAGTGCGGGGGCTCGAATTCGAGCTCGATGCCGAAATCCGACCCGTCCGGCCTGTGCATCTCTTTCGTGTAGATCACGCCGATCCCGCGCGCCCGGGCCCGGTCCGCAAGCTCGGCGATGCGCGCCACGATGTCGAGCCCTCCGCATGCTGGCACCGGCGCGTCGGGCAGCAGGAAGTCGTTCTGCATGTCGATCACGAGCAGTGCCGTGCGCTCGGGATGCGCGACGAGCGTGCGCACGTCTGGCCTCATCAGGTACCGGTCCTCATCTGGGTGCTGGGTTCATCTGTCTGCCGACCGCTCGAGGGGACCTTCTCGGTCAGCCGGTTGCGCCGAGCCGACGCCGTCGATCATCTCGAGCACGCGCTCGGGGGTGATCGGCGTGCTCGTGGGCCGGACTCCGATGGCGTCTTCTATGGCGCTCGCGATCGCCGCAGCCACGTTGCCGATCGCCGGCTCTCCGATCCCGCGTGCCCCGAGCGGCCCCTTTCCCTCGCCGCTCTCGACGATGGCGACCTCCACGTCGGGAACGTCGTGGGAGTTCGGGACGAGGTAGTCGGCGAACAGCATCGACGCGGGGATGCCGTCGACAATCGGGACCTCTTCGGTGAGGGCATAGCCGAGGCCCTGGACCACGCCACCTTGGACCTGGCCCTCGACGCGCAACGGGTTGATCATCCTGCCGACGTCGTGGCACGCGACGTAGCGAAGGACCGTGACCTCTCCCGTCTCCGTGTCTACGGCGACCTCTGCGGCATGGGTCCCGTAGGTGTAGTCGGGGAACGTGTGGCCCTGTCCTGCGCGCGGGTCGAACGTGCCCACCGGTGCGTGCCACGTCGACATCACCGCGGTCGACACTCCGCGCCGGTCGCACTCTGAAGCGAGCTCGGCGAGCGTGAGGTAGGGCGCCGACACGCCCGCGGGACCCACCCGGCCGTCGGCGAAGCTGAGCATGTCCTCGCGGACCCCCAAGATGTCGGCGGCAACCGGCGCCACCAACGCCTTCAGGTCGGTGGCAGCCTTGACCGCGGCGTTGCCCGACATGAACAGCTGGCGCGTGGCGAACGTGCCTCCTGCAGGGGGCGTCAGCGCGCTGTCACCGATGTACACGCTGATGTCGGCGAGGGGGACGCCCACGATCTCGGCTGCGATCTGGCAGAGGCTCGCCGCCTGGCCACCGCCCAGGTCCGTCACACCGCTTCTCAAGAGGAGCGTGCCGTCGGGCTCGATGCTGAGCCACACCGACGCCCGGTCGCGGAACCACACGGTCCTGCCGTAGGGCTGGCGATTGCAGGCGAAGCCCCGGCCGATCCGCACGTGCGGCGAGCCCGGCCGGCCCTCTTCTGCTCGGGGGCCGAGCCGTTCGAGGGCTTCGCGCATCGTGCGCCCCACCTCGACGCAGGTCTGGACGGGTTCTCCGGTCGGAAGGACGTCTCCCTTCTGCAAGAAGTTCCGCTCTCGGACCTCCGTGGCGCTGAGCCCGAGGCGCTTCGCGACGAGGTCCATCTGCGCCTCGTAGGCAAAGGTGACCTGCATGGCGCCGAAGCCCCGAAACGCGCTCGTCGGCACCTGGTTCGTGAGCACGGCCCGCGAGACGATCGAGGCATTGGGGACCCGGTAGGGACCGCATGCAGTCGCCGCGGCGGCGAACAGCACCCGCGCGGAGAGGTACGGGTACGCGCCGGCATCACCGGTGACGTCCACCTCTTGGGCGGTGATGGTCCCGTCGCGGCGCACCCCCGTGCGGTAGCGCATGGTGAAGGGGTGGCGCTTGGTCGTGGCGACGATCGACTCTTGGCGCTCGAACACGAGCTTCACCGGACGCCCCGTGCGCCACGCGAGCAGCGCGAGGTAGGGCTCGACGGTCATGTCCTCCTTGCCCCCGAACCCTCCTCCCATGTAGGTGGCGATCACTCGCACCTTGCTCGCAGGAAGCCCGAGGATGCGGGCAATCTCCGGCCCGTGCTCGATCACCTGGGTCGCGACCCGCAGGGTGACCACGCCGTTGTCGACCCATGCGACACCGGCCTCGGGCTCGAGATATGCGTGTTCCACCCGCTGGCTCTGGTACGTCCCCTCGACGACGACATCGGCCTCGGCCATGCCCGCGTCGACGTCACCTGAGCGCACCTGCCAGGTGACGAGGACGTTGCCCTTGTCGTGGACCTTCGGCGCGTCCTGTTGCTGGGCGGCAACGGTGTCGAAGACGGCAGGGAGCTCCTCGTACTCGACGGCGACGAGCTCCGCCGCCTCCTCGGCGGCCTGGGGGCTGGTGGCTGCCACGAGTGCTACGGGCTCGCCGACGTAGCGAATGCGGTCGTCGGCGAGGACGGGCATCGGCATTTCGAGCTCGCCGAGGCCTCCCGCACCCTCCGAGAGGATCTGGTTGTGCGGGACGTCGTCGGCGACGAGGACTGCCACGACCCCGTGCACCGAGGATGCCATCTTCACGTCGACCGACACCAGGCGCGCGCTCGGGACCTGGGCCCGCACCACTTTGGCGTAGAGCATGCCCGGCATCTCCCAATCGGCCGCGTAGCGCAGCGACCCTTCCACCTTGTCGACGAAGTCGTGGTGGACCGCCGGAGTGCCGACCACACGGAACCCCTCCGCCGCGACGGGCGATGAGGGCGGCACAGCCGTTCGCGGCGGGCGCGCGGTACGAGTCGTCATGACGCCACGCTCCCGTGGTCACTCACAGGCTCGACGTGCCGCGCTCGTGTGCCGTCGGCCGCTGCGCCGGCGTACTCGGCCACGGCATCGAATATCTTGGCGTACCCCGTGCACCGGCAGAGGTTGCCGACGAGCTCGTACGCGACTTCTTCTCTCGTTGGCTGCCCGACTCGTTCGACGAGGGCATGGGCGGCGAGGATCATCCCGGGGGTGCAGAAGCCGCACTGGAGCGCGCCGTTGCGAAGGAAGCTCTGCTGCAAAGGGTGCAGCGCCCGGCCGCGCGCATGCACCTCTGTCGCCGCGGCGTCGCCGGCAAGCGAGGCAAGCCCCGAGAGCGTCGTGATCTCGTGCCCCTCGGCTTGCGCCACGAACATGAGGCACGCGCTGACGGCCTCTCCGTCCACGAGGACCGTGCACGTGCCGCACACGCCCTCGCCGCAGCCGTAGCGGACCTCGCCGAGCCCGAGATCGTCATGGAGGACGTCGAGAAGCGACCTGCTCGGCCGGGCGGCGACCCTCACCTCCCGCCCGTTGACGTGCAGCATGTAGGCCTCGGCTCCCTCCCTGCCAGTGACGTCCCTGTCAGTGGTCATGCTTCCTCCCCGTCGGCTGCCCCGTCGGCTGCGTCGGACGTGCCTTCGGCGGCCCGGTCGAAGGCAGACCGGAGCGCCCGCCGGGCAAGCACGGCTGCGACTCGGCGCCGGTACTCGCCCGACGCGTGCACGTCGCTCGAGGGGCTGAGCGCCGCCGCGGCGCCAGCCGCTGCGGCCCCGAGGGCCCGGTCGTCGCCCGTCGAGCCGACCAGGCTCCGCACGGCGTCATCTTCCGCAGAGACCACCCGCTCGGCGACACCGGCAAAAGAAAGGGTGACGTGGCGCGCGGTGCCGTCCTCTTCGAGGACGACCGTGGCAGCTGCCGCGGCGATGGCGAGGTCGGAGGTGCGGCGCACCATCTCTGCGAAGCCCCATCCCTCGTGACGCGCCTTGACGGGGATACGGACGTCGGTGACGACCTCGGCGGGCATGAGGGACGTGGTCAGGTACGAGACGAAGAACTCGTGAGCAGGGACGGTGCGCGAGCCACTCGGGCCTTGGACGACGATCTCGGCGCCGAGGGCGAGTGCACACGCGCCGAGCTCAGACGTCGGATCGGCGTGCGCCAAGCTCCCGCCGAGCGTTCCTCGATTGCGCACCCGGGCGTTTCCCACGTAGCGGACAGCCTCTGCCAAGAGCGGGCAGTGCCGCCGTACCGTCGCTGTCTCGAGGAGCGTCCGGTGACGAGTCAACCCTCCGAGGACGAGCGTCGAGCCGTTCACAGACGGCGGCGCTGCACCGATCGGGTTCAAGTCGACGAGAAGCTCGGGCCGCACGAGCCGGAGGTTCATCATCGGCACGAGGCTCTGGCCGCCGGCGAGCACCTTGGCCTCTTCCCCGCCGCGAGCCAGCGCCTCGACCGCCTCTTGGTAGCTCGAAACGGCGACGTAGTCGAAGTCGACCGATGCCATCTGCTCAGGGCACCATGGGTGCCACGGCGTCCACCGGTGTCGCCGCACCCGCTCGCTCGAATTCCACGTCCCTCCCCTGATCGTCGCTCCGAACCTACTGTCACGTCTTCGGTCACGTCACGGGGCGGCGGGCTCGGGAAGCCTTCGAAAAGGCCACCACGAAGATGGCCCGGGCGCCTCGACGGGCTGTGCCACTGTCCACTTGCCATGCACGATAGGCAAGTCCAGGCGATCCGTCACCGACATCTATTGCCAAACAGTTGACACTTTATTTGTCATATCGCCACAACGTCGCGGTCTTGACAGCATCGATCCTCGGGTACAAACTGCGCGACTTAGAGTCGGCACACTCCGCCGACAAAGGGGGATCGCGACGTGGCCGACGTACATGAGGCATCTGTCCCGATTGAAAAATCGCCAGCGATCGAGCGGCGGTCGATACACTTCGTACCACTCGCGACACGACACGGAAAAGCCCACGACCTTTTCACGCTGTGGTTCGCCTCGAATGCGCAGGTCACGGGCGTCGTAACGGGCGCACTCGCGGTCATTTTCGGCTTGTCGCTACCGTGGGCACTACTCGCGGTATTGATCGGCAATGTGGTTGGCACCGTGTTCATGGCGCTCCACTCCGCACAAGGCCCAAAGCTCGGCATCCCGCAGATGATCCAAAGCCGGGCACAGTTCGGTTACTACGGCGCCATCATCCCCTTGGTGCTCGTGATCTTGATGTACGTCGGCTTCTTTTCGACGGGGAACATCCTGGGCGCTGAGGCGCTGACCAACATGACCGGTATGGGACTGTCCCCGGCCATCGTCATCGTCGGCGCGGCATGCCTGGTCCTCGGGATCGTCGGCTATAGGCTCATCCACGCGTCCGCCAAGTGGATCAGCCTGTTCGTCGCTCTCGGCTTCGTCTACCTCACGGTGCAGCTGCTCCTGAACCACAGCCTCGGCTCCGTATGGCACGCCAGCGGCTTCCATGCAGGCACCTTCGTCCTGGGGATCACCGTCGTCGCCACCTACGAGATCACGTTCGCGCCGTACGTCGCGGATTACTCCCGCTATCTTCCGCAGGAGACCTCGATCAAGAGCTGCTTCTGGTACACCTACGCGGGCAGCGTGATCGGAAACCTCTGGATGAACGTCTTCGGCTGTATCGCAGCGGCCGTCGCCATCAAGTCCTTCGACTCGACATCGATTGGTTTCGTCGTGAAGCAGGCGTCTGCCGCCCACTGGCTCTTCGACCTGATCATCATCTTCGGCATCGTGATCATCGGTGTGCTGAACCTCTATAGCGCCTTCATGTCTTCGGTCACGACGCTTTCGGCAATCTGGAAGCGTCACCGTATCCAGGTGAGGACGCGTGCGCTCTACATGATCTTCTGGGCTGCCGTCGGGACCGCTCTCGCGGTCGCAGGTCGAGGGAGCTTCCTCACAAAGTACTTCGACTTCATCCTGTTTCTGTCGTACTTCATCGTGCCGTGGACCGCGGTCAACTTGATGGACTTCTATGTCATCAGGAAACAGGTCTACAACATCACAGCCGTCTTCGATCCCGACGGAGTCTACGGCAAGTGGCGCTGGCAGGCACTCGTGGCGTACCTGGTCAGCGTGGGAGCGGAAATTCCGTTCATGAACACCACATTCTACAAGGGCCCTGTCGTCAATATGCTTGGCGGCGCAGATATCTCCTGGATCATCGGCGTGATCGTGGGAGGATTGCTCTACCTCGCCCTCGTTCGGTTCTCTCCGCTGCCAGAAGCCCTTTCGGTCTCTCCCGTTCTCGAGACGGCGGGCGAAGTGGACACGGTGCACGTCTAGCGCCGGTCCGGCGGCGTCGACAACGCACGGCACCACCGCTCCCGCGTTGACGTCTCGTCGAAGGAGGTTCCCAGACATGACCGAGAGGGACATGGCGAACGTAGACGAGAGGGTGCTGCCGGCTCGGGGCTTCATCGCCGCTGAGATGCAGCGGGGCCAGCGCCTGCGCGTGACCGACCTCGAGGGCGGGCAGGTCGGAGACCTCGTCGCGTTCGCCGGTCACACCCTGGCGGAGAAGCTCTGGATCTCGAACACCATCCGCCTGAACAAGACGATCTATCTCGGTGCGGGCCATGTGCTGTACTCGGAATTGAGCCGCCCCCTGCTCAGCATCCTCGACACCAACTGCGCTCGCCACACACTGCTGGCCGGCTCGTGCAACGCCGAGATCGACAAGGTGCGCTATGGCGTCGACGACCACCGAGGGTGTCGAGAACTTCGTCGACGCACTGCGTCCATGGGGGGCACGCCGCGAAGACATCCCCATGTCGTTCAACATCTTCATGAACAGCCCTGTCCAAGTAGACGGCAGCTTCAGCATCGAGCGCCCCGTGTCCAAGGCAGGGGACTTCATCGAGCTCCGAGCCGAGGTGGACCTCATCGTCGCCCTGTCGAACTGTCCGCAGGATCTGAACCCATGCAACGCGGGAGCCCCCAAGACCCTCGGCTGGCAGCTCTCGGGCACGCCGAGCTGAGCCGCAGCACTCGCTTCTCGGACGTGCCTGGGCTTCTCGGATCGGACAGGCTCCTCACGGCCGATCGCCACTGAGGATCACGACCTCGAATCCCCTCCATCAGGCGGCACGCCATCAGGCCGGCCGATCGGACATGGGCGCGGGCGTGGGCCCAGGGGACCTCCAGGTGGTCGAGCAGCTCGGTGCGCGCGGGCTCGCGGCTCGCGATGCCACCGTTGCGCGCGGCCGGCTGTGAGCAGCCGGCTACGAACGGCCGGGGGTGCCCGCGGGCGGACCCGCTGTGGCGGGCGCGTGGCTGGCGGCCTGGGCCTGGCCGTTCGCCCTCCCTGTCGTGCTGGCCGCGGGCGGACCCGCTGTGGCAGGACGGCCGGCTGTGGCGGGACGGCCAGCTGTGGCGGGCGGACCCGTTGTGGCAGGCGCGTGGCTGCTCGCGTTGGCCTGGCCGTTCGCCCTCGCTGTGGTGCTGGCCGCGGACCGACCGGCTGTGGTGGACACTCGCGATGTCGCTGTGGAGCTCAGCGCTGTCGACGACGACTTCGGAGCCACTGTCGACGGCGGCTTGACCCCTGTGCAGTACTTCGCCACGGTCTCGCCCTTGGCCTTCGCCGCTGCCGACAGGTTCCGGAACGCCACCGAGTGGCCGGCCGCCTGGGAGCCGCTCGAGGCCATGTAGGCGGTGCACAGCCCGTAGAGGGCCGAGCCGGTGGCCGAGGGACCGACCGCCTGGGTGGGCGGGGTTGTCGGCTTGGTCTTGGTCGAGCCTGTCGCGCCCGCTGTCGTCTGCGTTGCCTGGGCGTCGGTCGAACCCGACGAGGTGGTTCCTCCATGGCCTGTGGCGTGGGCGTCGGGGTTCGGCACCGAGATGCCGACAGAGGACAGTCCGTGCGACACGGTGGACTGCAGCGACGCCGGCAACGCGCCGGTGGCGGCAGCGGCGGCACTGCCACCGAGGACCGCCGCGGCCGCGGCGGCGGCCATCTTGGCCGTGAGCAGTTTGGTGAGCATGGGTCGTCGTCTCCTCTTGTGGATGGCACCCGAGACGCTCGCACCCCCTTCGACCGCCGCCGCCAGGGTGGCGACGACGTACTCCTGTCCAACCAGCTCGCCGGCAGTCGCCGGCGCCTTGGCCGCGTGCACCAGGCGGGCCACGTCCTGGAATCCGGGAGGTGCGTCGTCGGCGACGATCCTGCCGTCCAAGAACGCGTCGACCTCGTGCTCGGTGAAGGGGAGCTCGCGCATCTCACCGTGTACATGGTCCGAGAAGCTCATTTCGTTACAGCTTTGCGTTCCAACGTCCGCGCGAGGCGCTTGAGCGCCCGATGCTGGGCGACGCGCACCGAGCCGGGAGACCTCTCCAAGATCTTTGCCACCTGTTCGACGCTGAGCCCCGCCACCACCCGCAGCAGGACCACCTCGGCCTGGTCGGGGGGGAGCCCGCGCACCAGCGCCGCCACCGCCTCTTGGGCGGACTCGGTCGCGACGACCACCTCGGCGGGATCCGGGGAGGCGGTCGGGCTCATCGGCTCCGCCGGCTGGAGGATGCGGAGCCGGCGCTGACGCGTCCGGTGATAGTTGGCCACTTGATTGCGCGCCACGCCGAAGAGCCACGCCCGGAGGTCCTCGGCGTCCCCCTCGAAGGTGGCGAGCACCTTGGCCGCCGCCAGCCAGCACTCGGCGACGAGGTCTTCGGCCGCTTCGGGCGCGTGGTGGCGCACGTAGCGCAGCAGTGGCGGCTGGAACGCGCGGAAGAGGGTCGCCATCGCCCACTGGTCGCCACGCTGCGCATCGGCCAGCGCGGCCGTCAGGTCGACCGAGCTCATCGGAGTCGACAGCGACGCGGGAAGAAGCGCAGCGGGGCTGGCGTCCAAGAGTGCCGCCGGCGCACCACATCGAGGTCGGCGCGCTCGCGGCCCGCCTGGGTGCCCCCCCACCGCCAGCGCGCTCCTCGCACGTGGCACCGGTCGCCGACGGCCCCCTGCGCGTGCTCGATCCCAAGCCGCATGTGCGCCCCTTCGGTAGCCCGGCCGACCCTGGAGGTCCCGTGGCTTCGCGTCCCCGACTTGCGACGGGTATGCCGTTTCGTGGAGTGCGACGATGCTACGCGAGTGCACGGTCGAGCGCCGGGCGAGGTGCTCGACGCCGTCGAGCGAGCGCTCCAGCCGTGTCAGCAGATCCTGACATCGCCATGACTGTCGGCAAACGCTGACACCTGCTAGAGTGTCTTGAAACGCTGACGTATCTATCGAGGGAGCGGCGGATGGCTGTGTCGCTGCGAGCCATGAGGCCAGAGGATCTCGCCGCGGCGGTCCGCGAGTTCCGGACGCTCAAGGGGCTCTCCCAGGTGCAGCTCGCGGCGCTCGCCGGAGTGAACCGCCAGTACGTGTCCGACCTCGAGCGTGGCCACGTCGTCAAGCAGGTCGACTACCTGCTCCGCCTGCTCGAGCACCTCGGCGTGGAGGTCACCCTCACGGCAGAGGAGGAGTAGTGCCGAGGGAGCTTGCCGTCTGGCTGTACGGGACCGACGTGGGCACCCTGGCAGAGGGGAGGCACGGGCTGTCGTTCCACTTCGCCGAGGCCGCCTACCGGCGGTGGGGGCTCCGGTCCCCCGTCCTCTCCCTGTCGATGCCCGTGAGCACGCGCCCGTATCGAGACAGCGTGGCGACGCCGTTCTTCGAGGGGCTGCTGCCCGAAGGCCAGCTCCGAAAGACCATCGCGTACGACTTCCGCATCGGCGAGACCGATACCTTCGGGCTTCTGGCCAAGATCGGCCGTGACAGCGCCGGCGCACTGGTCGTCCAGCCCCGCACCGACGGCGCGCCGCCGACAGCCACCACGCAGGGGGCAGAGCCGATCACGAGCGACGAGGTTGCACAGCGGATCGCCCGGCTCCCCGTGTTCCCACTCGGCGTCGACCAGCGAGTGCGGGTGTCTCTCCCGGGCATGCAGAACAAGCTGCTGCTCACGAAGACGGGCGCCGGATGGGCACTTCCGACGGGGGCGCCGTCGACCCACATCTTGAAACCGGCCATCAGCCAGTTCGAAGGCTCGGTCGACAACGAGGACTTCTGCATGCGACTGGCCCGGCGGGTCGGGCTCCGTGCCGCAACGACCGAGGTCGAGCACGTCGGCGGAATGCCGGTGCTGGTCGTCGAACGCTTCGACAGGGTCGTCCTGCCCACAGGCAGCATCCGTCGAGTCCACCAAGAAGACGTGAACCAAGCGCTCGGCGTCGATCCGAGCAGGAAGTACGAGGCGTCGGGCGGTTCGCCACTGCGTCGCGTGGCGAGCCTGCTGCGCGACTGGCGCGCGCCGGCGCAGGACCTCCGAGAGCTGCTCCAGCACGTGAGCTTCGTCGTGGCGGTGGGCGATGCCGACCACCACGCCAAGAACATCTCGATCCTCCACGACGAGGACGGCCGTATCCGGCTCACGCCGCTCTACGACGTGATGTGCACCCGCTACTACCCGTCGATCACAGCGACTCCCGGGATGTTCGTGAACGGAAAGCGCCACATCGACGAGATCCGCGCAGACGACCTCGTCGCAGAAGGAACGGCATGGGGGCTGCCCGAAGACGACGCCGAGGCAGCGGTGCGCGAAGTGCTCGACGTGCTCCCAGAGGCCATCGAGGCCGAGGCCGCTGCATCGCAGCGGCGCCCCGCGTCACTCGTCACGTTCTTGGCGGCGCGTGCGCACGCACTGCGCCACGAGGCGAGCGCTCGCATCGCCGACACCGCTCTCCCCGAAGCCCTCGCGCCCCGAGCGGCCCCCGCACCGCACCCCTCGCCCGAGCGGGCCTGGGTGGCGCCGTACCGACGGGAGGACGGGACGCCGGTGAGGGGCCACTGGCGCAGGCTGCGCTGAAGCCGTCACCGGCGGGGCCGACCGGCCCGCGCAGCTGCCGACGCTATGACCCCGACCTCATCCAAGCCACTACCATGGGCACGTTGCGCGTCCAAGGAGCTGGTTGTGATGACCCGGGCGGTACACGTGCCCTACACCGTCGAACAGGACGAGGATGGCGTATGGTGCGCCCACGCCCAGCTACGACCCGGTGTGGGGGCCAACGGTGAGGGGGCCACGGCCCCAGCTGCAATAGCGGACCTGCGCGAAGCCCTCACTGGGCTGATTGATGAGTTCGGCATTCCCGACGAGTTGATCCTCACCATCGACGTGGCCTAATGCCGCCGTTGCCGTCCGTTTCCGGCGAACGAGTCGTCCGGGCGCTGGAGAAGGCAGGGTTCGCGGTCGCCAGAATCAGCGGAAGTCATCACATCATGCGCCACCCGGACGGGCGCGGCACGACGGTGCCCGTACACCCTGGCCGTGATATCGCCAAGGGCACGCTGCGCGGCATCCTTGCTGACACTCGGATGACGATCGAGGAACTGCGGCAGCTCCTCTGACGTCCAGCACTCGGCGCCGGCCCGCTGACCGACAGGCAAGCGATCAGTCACCCCGACGAACCGGTCCAAGTTGTCGTCGACTCGGCGCCTGGCGCCAGTCGGCCGGCGGGCGCTTCGCTCAACAACAGCCGCCAGTGCAGTCGGCCGAGCGAGGGCTACGACGTGGGCGTGGTCGCCTTCAGCGCCGTCACGAGGTTCGAGACGTCGGGCGTGCCGAGCCCGCTCGCCGGGTCCCATCCGGGTGCGGCCGAGTAGCCGGGCACTGTGTTCCACGAGTTTGTGCCCGCGGTGATGTCGTGGAACGCGCTCGCGTACGCGGTCTTTGTCTCGTAGATCTGGTAGAGCCTCGGGGTGAGGAAGCCGAGCGGCCCGTCCGCCTGGTTGGCGATCGCGTCGACGGCCGC
>JAJZMN010000028.1 GCA_021850345.1 Actinomycetes bacterium
GTCCGGTGAGAGGTCCAGCTCGTGCCATCGCGCCGGCGGGATCCGCTCGAGCACCGCGGCGGGGACCAGCCCGACGAGCTCGGCCCGGCGGATGAGCCCGCCCTCCTTTCGAAGGAGCGCCGCGACGCGGTCGTAGGTCTGAGCAGGACCGACCTCGAGCGGGGCGAGCAGGTTGCAGGAGACCTGGACGCCGGAGGGAAGGTCGAAGCCGAGCGCCCGCACCGACGGGCCCCGCAGTGCGGCGGCGACCCGCCTGGCGACGGCAGGGCCCGCGCCTTCGAGCCACAGGTTGTATGCCACGAGCAGGGGACGGGCTCCTACCGCGACCGCGCCGGCCGTGGGATGGGGTGCAGGGGGGCCAAAGTCCGGCGCAAGCGTCGTGAACGCGCCCCGGCGCACGTCCGGGAGCGACCGGCTGCCTTCGCCCGGAAGCGGGCCGTAGAGGAAGCAGGGAAGGCCGAGCGCCGCCGAGGCCCACGCGGCAAACGCGTCACGGGCGGCGGCAGGGGCGCCGAGCTCAGGCGTCCCGAGCGGGACGAAGGGAACGACGTCGACCACGCCGAACCGGGGATGCGCGCCGTCGTGCCCCGAGAGGTCCATCGTCGCCACGGCGAGGCGGGTGAGGGACCGCACGCCCTCCTGCACCGCGTCCGGCTCACCCGCCAGGGTGAAGACCGAGCGGTGGTGGTCGAGGTCCGAATGGACATCCAAAAGGACGCCCCCACAGGCGTCAGCGAGCGCCCCGAGGGCGCGCTGGTCACGCCCCTCGCTGACGTTGGCGACGCACTCGAGCGGCGTCAGCGCCTCAAGAGCCGGTGGTGGCGGTGGCGGCCGTGGGCACTCGGCGGCGCCGCAGGATCCGGCGGCGCTCACGCTCCGAGCAACCGCCCCAGACACCGTGGTCGATGCGGTTCTCCAGCGCGTACTCGAGGCAGGGCTCCGCGACGGGGCAACCCTCGCAGATCTTCTGCGCCGCCTGCACGCCGAGTCCGTCGCTCGGGAAGAAGACCGCAGGCGGGATGTCGCGGCACTTTCCTCGTGCCATCCAATCCGTGTTCATGGGTAGTGCCCCCTTGTCGAGCCTCAAGGTTAGCCGCGATGCAACGGAATTGACACGGTTGGCTCCGCGGCAATTCCGTGACAACGGTTGCAATCTGTCGCACCGCCTCCTCCCGCCGGTCGCGAGCAAGCGGTTACGCTGGTCCTATGGATGAGCCGACCATCGAGCAGGCCCCCGAACCGATCGGGCACGTCCGGATCGTCTACCTGGGCCCGGTCGCCCCGCACTGGGAGGTGCAGTCCGACTACGGGGACCCCGACGTCATCGACGCCTTCCGCGACCGGGTGCTCGCTCGCCTGGTGCTGCTGCCGCCCCACGACCCCCAGTTCCGCCGGAACCGCGAGCGGGTCGTGCGCGACGCCGAGCGTGAGAACCTCGCCCTCGAGTGGGACCTCGGCTTCCCCGAAGAGGGTGAAGGCGCCGAGTAGGCGAGGAGGACCGGGCGCCGAGGACCGGGCGCCGAGGACCGGGCGCGGACCAGCTCAGTCCTCGGGGAGCTCGGGAAGAGCGATCCGTTCGAGCCAGAGGCCCGGCGCGTCGAGCTCTGCAGGGGTAGGGAGGTAGCGGGCGTCTTCCCAGAGTTGCTGGAGCCCTTCTTCGCCGGCGCGCTCGACGACGCCCCGGACGAACGCCGCTCCCCGGTCGACCTGCCGTCGGGTGAGGTCCAGCCCGAAGAGGACGCCCGCAGCCTGCTCGGACGCGGACTCCTCGATGCGGTAGCGGTACCAGGCCTCCCCGAGCGGCGCTGCCGCGCCGACGAGGGTCGCCCCGAGCGTGCGGGTGACGTGGTCGACGTAGGCGCCGACCACGGTGGTGACGGCGACGAGGTCCTCCGACGTGCGCCGCTGGCCCGGGGTGAGAAGGTCGGCGAGCAGCGCCTCGGGGTCCGACAGGATGCGCTGGAGCGCCTCGGGGTCGGTCGCCTGCCCGCCGAGGCGCTCGGCGAGCCCCTGATGGGCCGAGACCATGTCGAGGGTCAGCGCGTCCACGAGCTCGCGCACCCGCTCGGCGACGTGGGGCCTGCTCAGCACCGCGTGCGTCGTCAGCTCCCGGAGGCACACCCACAGCCGGGTCTCGTCCTCGGGCAGGCTCCACTCCTCAGCGAAGTGGTGGACGTTCTCTGGGACCACGAGGACCTCCGCCGACATCGGCCAAGGCAGCGGGAGCGCGTACTGGCCCAGCGTTCGCTGCGCGAGGTGCCCGGCGGCGGACCCGAACTGCATGCCGACGAGCACGGGGCCGAGCGTGCTCGCGAACCGCCCGAGCAGCGCTTCGACATCGCCCATGCCTTCCCCGCCCGTTGTCTCCATGGGGATCGGGGGGGCTGGGGCGGACCGCTGGGCTTCCACCATGCGGCCGAGCGTCGGCGCCCACGCGTCGAGGGCGCGCAAGGCCCAGGTGCCGCGCCCGACGGGCACGAGCACGGGCGATCGGTCGAATTGGAGCCCGGTGGCGTCGGCGACGTGGAGCTCGGCGACACGCCCAAGCTCCTCGAACCTGATCCTCGCGATGGGATCGGGGTTGGTCTCGGGCTCGCCGTCCGTCGCGACGCCGTGGGCGAGCGAGCGGGCCGCGTCGAGCCATGCGTTCTGGCTGCCGGGAGCCCCCCCGATGACCTTGAGCAGATCCTGCAGCAGGCCCTGGAAGGGGTCGTTCATCGACACGTCGTCGATGCTACGGCGACGGGGCGAGCTCGACGAACGCTCGGAAGACGTGGGTCCCACGCATCGCCTCGACCGACACCTTGGTGCCGGGGGCCATGACGTAGAGCATCGAGCGCAGCTCGGCCGAAGAGTGGACGCGCCAGCCGTCGAGCCGGACGATCACGTCCCCCGCGCGCAACGTGTGGGCAGCCGCGCCGTGAGGGTCCACCGACACGACCTGTGCACCGGAGGCCCCCTCGGGCGTCGCGTCGGTGACGCCGAGCCAGCCGTGCCGGACCCTGCCGATCGTCGCGAGGTCGTTGCTGACGCCGACCACGAAGGACATGGGCAGGAAGGAGCGTTCCGCACCGCGAGCGCTGGCGAGGATGCCCTCGACCCGCCCGTGCCGGTCGACCAACGGCTCGCCGGGCATCGCCGGGACGGCCGCGCCCCGGACGGTGATCGCCGCCATGGCGGTCGGGGGCTCACCGGGCGGCGGCTCGCCGACCGACACGACGGTCGCGGACGTCCACAACGGCCTCGGCGGGTTGTTCCCCGTCGCGGGGCGCATCGCCATCGCGAGCGCCCAGTTGCCGTTGCCGAGGGTGTCGCCGACGTTCATCTGCGCGGCGGGCAGCGGGGCGCTCACACGCAGGAGGACGATTCCCGAGTCGTGGTCCGAGGCGACCACCGCCCCCTCGAGCATCCGGCCTGTCGCCGCGACGACGCGCACCCGGCGCGCCCCGGCGAGCGCGGCCTCGGTCGTGACGACGAGGCGGCTCGCCACGACGACACCGCAACCGGTCGCGCCCGGCCCGACGGTCGGCTCCAGGGAGACCACCGCCTGCTCCGCATCGCGGGTGAGCACCGGCGACAGGGTGCAGCACGGGGTCACCGCGGCCGTGCCGACCGGCATCGTGTCGAGCGTCGCCGTGCCGGGCGAGGAGCCGGTCTTGGCCAACAGGAGCGCTCCCGCGGCGATCGCCAGAAGGGCGGCCGTGCCGACGGCGAACGCCGCGCTGCGGCGCCATCCGTGCGTCGTGGTGAGCACGGCGGCGACGCCGGCCATGTGGAGCTCGGACGGGTGGCGCCAGGTCCGCGACTCGGGCGGCACCCATCCGCCTCCGGCGCCTCCCTGATCCTCGGGATCGTCCTCGGAGGGGCCCCATTGCACGGAGCGAGGTTACCGAGCGGGCTGTCCGGATTGGCATCGCCCCATGCCTGCGTACCATGACGGCCGATGTCACGTGACCTCGCGATCGATCTCGGCACGGCCAACACGCTCGTGTACGCGAAGGGCAGGGGCATCGTGCTCAACGAGCCGACGGTCATCGCGATGGACACGCGCTCCAAGGGCGTGCTCGCGATCGGGGACGAGGCGTGGCAGATGATCGGCAGGACCCCCGGCTACATCGTGGCCGTGCGGCCGATGCGCCAGGGCGCGATCACCGACTTCGACATCACCCAACGGATGCTCCACGTGCTCCTGCGACGGGTCGGGGTCGGCCGGCTCAGCCGTCCCAAGGTGCTCGTGTGCGTGCCGTCGGCGATCACCGCGGTGGAGCGCCGGGCGGTGATCGAAGCGACCCGCAGCGCGGGCGCGTCCGAGTGCTTCCTCATCGAGCAGCCGATCGCCGCGGCGATCGGTGCGGGACTCTCGATCCACGAACCGGTCGGGTCGATGATCGTCGACGTGGGCGGCGGCACGTCGGAGACGGCCGTCATCTCGCTCGGCGGCATCGTCGCGATGCGCGCCATCCGGTGCGGCGGCTTCGATCTGGACGCGGCGATCCAGTCGTACGTGCGGACGAACTTCGGCGTCGCGATCGGCGAGCGCACCGCCGAAGCGGTGAAGCTCGCGATCGGGTCCGCCGAGCCGTTCCCGGACGAACCCGACGCGGAGGTGCGCGGCCGGGAAGTGGCCACGGGGATGCCGCGCACGGTCGCCCTGAGCTCCGCCGAGGTGCGGTCCGCCGTCGCGGACCAGGTCACCCAGATCCTCGACGCGGCGACGAACTGCCTCGGCGAGGCGCCGCCAGAGCTGGCCCAGGACATCATCTTCCAGGGGATCCACCTGACCGGCGGCGGGGCGTTGCTCCGCGGGCTCGGCGAGCGGCTCTCGGAGGTGACCGGTGTGCCCGTGCACCTCGTCGAGGCACCCCTCGAGTCCGTGGTGCTCGGGGCAGGGCGCTGCATCGAGTCGTTCGACCGCCTGAAGCCGCTCTTCAGCGCGGCGGAGCGCTGAAGGCCGGGCCGGCCGTCAGGCCGGCGCGTCGTCGCCGACGTCGAGCAGGATCTCGGCGACTTCGCGCACCTGCCAGTCGCGGTCGTCCGCGCTCCGACGGAGCGCCGCGCGCACCTCGTCGCCGTCGAACGCGGCGAGCGCCACCACGGCACGGCGGCGCACGGTCGGCCGGTCGTGGAGGGCGTCGAGCACCGCGGGCAATCCCTCGGGGTCCCCGATGCCGCCGATGGCCGCGACCGCGGCTTCCCTCGCCCGCGCGTCCGGGTGCTCGCGCGCGGTCCGCACCAGCTCCGGGACAGGGGACGACGACGACTCGCCGAGCGCCCAGCAGGCCGCCTCGACCACCAGCGCGTCGGGGTCGCCGAGCGCCTCCCGCAGCGCCGAGAGGAGCGAGCCGGACGGCTGCAAGGTCCCTGCGAGGTCGCACGCGCGCCGCCGGACGCCGGGATCGGGGTCGTCGCGCAGCACCCGTTCGACGGTGCGAGGCCCGAGATGCCCCGAGCGCGCGAGGGCGCCGAGCGCCACCTCCCGGAGCCGCGGGTCCTCCGAAGCCAGGGCTCGCCTGGCGGTCTCGGCGTCGCCGCGGTGCCCGGCGACCACCACGTCGACCAGGCGGAGCGTGCCAGGCGTGGCAGGATCGTCCCCCACCGACCGAGTATGTCCGAGCCCGACCTCAGCCGCACGGCACCGTCCCCCGTCCCCCGGCCCCAGCTCCCCCCGCCTTCGGGCACCGAGCCCGCGGGCGCTGAGCCCCCGGGAGGAGCACCTCGCCGCCGCCGGGTCCTTCGGTGGCGCCACGCCGCGGTGCTCTTCGTGCTCGTGCTCGTCGTCGCCGGCGTGGTCGCCGACCACGTCGACCTCAACTACTACGTGCTCACCCCGGGCGTCGCGCAGCCGGTCGCCCCGCTGGTGACGGTTCCCAAGGCCCGCGCCCACCGGCTCCACGGCAGCGTCTTTCTCACCGACGTCTACCTCACACGGGTGACCGCGCTGAGCTACCTCTACGACAAGCTTCGGGGCGACGCGCAGGTGCTGCCGTCGGCCGAGGTGCTCGGCCCCGCGACGCCGCCCTCTCAGCTCGTTGCGCAGGGATATCTCGAAATGGAGCAGTCCCAGTCCGCGGCGAAGGCCGCCGCGCTGACCCGCCTGGGCTACCACGTGGGCGCGCACCCCACCGGCGTGGTCGTCTTCGCGGTCGTGCCGCGCTCGCCGGCGTCAAAGGTGCTGTCGGTGGGCCAGATCCTCACCGCGGTGGACGGCCACAAGACGCTGGGCGCGTGCTCCTTCGCCCGGGCGCTGGCGGCACACCGCGCGGGGCAGGAGGTGACGCTGGCGGTGGAGCGCTCGCACGTGAACTCCCGCGCCCAGCTGGTGCCCGGGCCGAGCGCGCGGGAACGCGTACGGCTCGGATCCTGGCCCACGTCGGTGCCGCACCCCGCGGCCACACCGAGCTGCCCCGGCACGGGCTGGCACGGGCAGGGGTTCCTCGGCGTCGAGGCGCAGACGCAACTGGCGTTCCGCTTTCCCTTCCCGGTGACGTTGCGCACCACATCGATCGGCGGCCCCTCGGCGGGGCTCGCGATGACCCTCGGGCTCGTCGACACGCTCTGGAACGGCCGGCTCACGGGCGGAAGGAAGATCGCGGCCACCGGCACCATCTCGCCTACAGGGGCGGTCGGCGCGGTCGGCGGCGTCCCCGAGAAGACCGTGGCGGTGGAGCGGGCGGGCGTAACGGTGTTCTTCGTGCCCGCCACACAGGTCGCGACAGCCAGGTCGAAGGCGACGTCGTCCCTCGAGGTCTACGGGGTCCGCTCGCTCACGCAGGTGCTCGCGGATCTCCGCCGCCTCGGGGGCTCCGTGCCGCCGACTCCGGCATCCCGCGGGTCGTAGTCTTTGCGCGGTGGCTGACCACAATCCGTCCATCCCGACCCCGCACCTCGACGCGAGCGAGGTCGCGCGGCACTCGTTCGGGACCGTCCGGCGCGGCTTCGACCCCGAGGAGGTGCGTGCCTACCTCGCGGCACTCGCCGAGGCGCTCGACCGCTCGGCTCGCCGCGAGCAGGAGCTCGTCGGCCAGCTGCACGACGCCGAGGAGCGTGCGCGACATCCGGTGATCGACGAGAGCGTGCTCACGTCCTCGCTCGGCCAACGCAGCGCCGCGGTCCTTCGCGGGGCGCACGAGGAAGCGGCACGGATCCTCTCGCAAGCCGAGGAGACGGCGGCGGCAACGGTCCGCGACGCCCAGCAGCAGGCGACCGACATTCAGGTGAACGCCGAATCGTCCGCCGCCGAGCGAATCGCCGAGGCGGAGCTCGAAGCCAACTCGCTTCGCCAGCAGGCGCACGAGGAAGCGGCAGCAGTCGTGGAGACCGCGCGTCTCGAGGGCGAGGCCGTGGTCGAGCGAGCGCGCGAGCACGGGAGGGCCATGCTCGACCAGGCCCAAGAGGCGCGTCGACGGGTGCTCGCCGACATGGCGCATCGGCGCCGGCTGATCACCGAGCAGATCGAGCTGTTCCGTGCCGCGCGAGACGAGATCGCGGGCTCGGTCGTGGGGGTCCGGCGGTCCCTCGACCGGATCGTCGACGACCTCTCGCATGCCGAGGACTCGGCGCGGGCCGCGGCCTCGGCCGCTTCGAAGCCCCACGGAGTTGAGGTGCCCGAGCCGGTCCTCGTGGAAGAAGGCGAGCGTGCCGTCGCGGCCCTCGAGGAGTCCGACCGTGGAGAGGAGCTCGCCGCTGCGCACGCGCCCGTGGATGTGTCGCCATCCCATGAGCCCCGCCCCGTGTTGCGCTTCGACGACATCGCGAGCGTCGTCGAACGACCCGAGCCCGGTCTTCCCGGCCCCTCGGGCGAGGATCTGCCGGGTTCGAACGGCGTGACGGCGGACGTCAAGCCCCGCGAGGCCGTCGTCCACGATTGGCAGGACGACCCCGAGCTGGCCCCTGCATCGGATCCAGCGGCGGGGGGATCCGATGTCGACGGGCTCTTCGCGCGCCTGCGCGCCCGCCACGCCGTCGCCGACGCGGCGCCGGCTGCCGAGGACGCGGCGCCGGCTGCCGAGGACGCGGACGGCGACGGGGTCGAGGCGGCCGGGAGGGTCGTGGAGACCGGCAAGGACGAGGCCGAGCGTCCGGCCGTGCTCGACGAGGTCGCAGACGACACCGAGGCCGCGGACGGGCCCGAGGTGGACGGCTCTCCCGACGCCGCGATGTTCGAGCGCCGTGCAGAAGCCCTGGACCCGATCACGACCACCCTGGCGCGTCGGCTGAAGCGGGCCCTCCAGGACGACCAGAATGGGCTGCTCGATCGTCTCCGGCAGGGTACGGGCGAGTGGTCGGATGACCTGTTGCTCGACGAGGCCACCCAGCGCGAGCTGTACGCGAAGGCGGCCACGGTGTCGGTGCGCGACGCCATGGCGGCGGGGGCGAGCTTTGCCCGATCGATTGTCGGCGGCCGCCGGACCAAGTCGACGTCCGCCGCGGACGAGCAGGGCGTCGACGAGGTGAGCAGCGAGCTCGCGTCGACCATCGTGACCTTGATCCGACGCCGCCTCGAGGGGGGCGACATCCCGGACGCGGCCGAGCGTATCGGTGCCGCGTACCGCGAGTGGCGCGGAGAGCGGATCGAGCGCCTGGCCGAGGACTCGGCCGTGCACGCCTTCTCGAAGGGCGTGCTCGCGGGGTCGGGTAAGCGCAGCGTGCGTTGGAGCCGGAGCGACGTGGGCCCGGGCTGCGCGGATTGCGAGGACAACGGCCTCGCCGGGACCGTTGCACCCGGAGAGGAGTTCCCGACCGGCCACCGCCATCCGCCGGCGCACGCAGGCTGCAGATGTCTCGTCCTGCCGACCCCAAGTTGAGCGTCCCCGCGTCTTAGGCTTCTCCGGGTGCGAACCCCGCCTGATGTTCCCTCGCGTGTGGCGAAGCCGCGTTCCGGCCATGCGCGCTGGTGGGTCATCGGCGGCGTTCTGGTCCTGATCGTCGTGCTCGGCTCCCTCCGGTCGCTCGCCGGCCTCTACACCGACAGCCTCTGGTTCTCCTCGGTGGGTTTCCACCCGGTGTGGTCCACGCTGCTCGCAGTGAAGATCGGGCTCTTCGCGAGCTTCGGAGCCGCCTTCTTCGTCGTCCTGTGGCTGAACCTCGTCGTATGCGACCGTCTCGCGGCGCATGGGCCGGCCGTCGACCCCGACGACGACGTGGTCCGGCGGTACCAGCACGCGGTTCGGCCGTACGCGGGGCGCGTGTACGCCGCGTTGGCACTCGCGGTGGCGCTGATCGCCGCGGCCACCACCGTGGGGCAGTGGAACAACTGGCTGCTCTTCACCCACGCCCAGTCGTTCCCCTATGCCGATCCCCAGTTCGGCGTGAACGACAGCTTCTTCGTCTTCCGTCTGCCGTTCCTCCAGTTCCTCGTCGACTGGGTGCTCGCAACGCTTGTCGTGGTCGTCCTCTTCACCACGCTCTTCCACTACCTGAACGGCGGCATCCGGCCTCGCGGGACCCCGAGGGTGCGGCCAGTGGTGAAGGTCCACCTGTCGGTGCTCCTCGCACTGATCGCACTCGTGAAGGCTGGGGGCTACGAGCTGTCCCGCTACGCACTCGACCTCTCGACGAACGGCTACGTGGAGGGTGCCGGGTACACGGACGTCCACGCCCGGCTCCCCGCCCTCGAACTCCTGTTCTTCGTATCGTTGTTCGCCGCAGCGATCCTGCTCTACAACATCCGCCGTCAGGGCTGGACGCTGCCTGTGCTCGCGGTCGGCGTGTGGGGCTTCGTCGCGCTCGTGATCGGGGTCATCTACCCGGCGGTCCTCCAGGCGTTGAAGGTCAACCCCGCGCAGAGCACGCTCGAGAGCAAGTACATCGCCCGCAACATCGCGGCCACGCGCTACGCGTACGGGATCGACCACGTGAAGGTGGTGTCGAGCTATCCGGATAGGACAGTGGTGCCGAGCGCCACAATCGACGCGTCCCTGACAACCCTCAACAACATCCGGCTGTGGGATCCCAGCACACAGATCTCGCTAGCGGACTTCCGGACCAAGCAGGCGATCAGCAGCTACTACACCTTTCAGACCACCCAGGTGGAACGGTACGCCACACACACGCATGGGACGATCCGACCGGACATCGTCGGTGTCCGCCAGATCGATCCAACAAATCTTCCCTCGTTGAGCTGGGTGAATCTTCACCTCCAGTACACCCACGGAGAAGGCCTGGTGCTCGCCGAGGCAAACCGGGCCACCGCGAAGGGCAATCCGGTCTTCGCGATCAGCGACGTCCCGGCGAAGTCAGCCCACGGGTTCCCCAAGCTGAAGCAGCCAGCCATCTACTTCGGCGTCAAGCAGCCCGGCTACGTGGTGGCGGACTCGAAGCAGCCCGAGCTGAACGGCCAGCGGCCGACAGGCACCGACGTCGAGGCTCACTACCGCGGATCCGGAGGCGTCCGCCTCGGTTCCTTCGTCACGCGTGCCGCCTTCGCGCTGCGGCTCGGCGACCTCAACCTCCTGCTCTCCAACCTCGTCACGCCGCAATCGAAGATCATGTTCATCCGCGACGTGCACACAATGGCGGAGAAGGCCGCGCCGTTCCTGAGCTTCGACTCGCAGCCGTACCCCGTGCTCTCCAATGGCCACGTCGACTGGGTCCTCAACGCGTACACGACGTCCGCCAACTTCCCGTACTCCCAGAACGCCGACACCCAGACCCTTCCGTCCACCTCCGGGCTGCCGTCGAGCTACAACTACGTGCGCAACTCGGTTATCGTGGTCGTGAACGCGTACAGCGGCAAGATGACGTTCTACGCGATGGACCACGACCCGATTCTCCGGGCGTACGAGGCGGCGTTTCCCAAGTTGTTCACCCCGGCTCGCACAATGCCGCCCTCGATCCGATCGCAGCTGCGATACGGCAACGACCTCTTCGCGGCGCAGGCGGCGATCTACGGTCGCTACCACATCACCCGCCCCGCGCAGTTCTACACGGCAGGGGACGCATGGCTCGTCTCACCGACGACGGGAGTCGGCTCGCCGACACAGGCACTCAGCTTCCGCTACGTGACGAACCAGCAGGGTCAGATCGTCGGGGGCTCCTACCAGCCGATGACACCCGTGTACCAGGTGGAGTCTCTGCCCGGCCAAACGACACAGTCGCTCACCGTCACCGATGCGTACGTCCCGGCCGGCTCGTCGGCGGCCGGTGACAGCCAGCTGCTACGTGCGCTGCTCGTCGGTGACTCCGGTCCGGGGCATTTCGGCCAGCTCCACGTGTACGAGACGCCACCGGGCACGAGCAAGGTCGGCCCGATCTTCGCGGACAACGAGATCGAGACGACACCCACAGTGTCGAGCAAGATCACGCTGCTCAACAAGGAGGGTTCGCGTGTCGTGCTCGGCAACATTCTGCCGGTGATCGTCGGACAGTCCGTCATCTATGTCCGGCCGCTCTACGTCGAGTCGAAGACCGTCCCGCAACCTCAGCTCAAGTTCGTCATCGCGGTGCTCGGCCAGCGGGTGCAAATGGGACCGACAACCGGCGCAACGCTCAACGCCCTGCTCGGGACCACCCTCAAGCGCACAGGAGGGATCCTCACCACAACACCCAACGCGCCGACGGTCGCTCCCCAGCCGCAGGGCAAGTCCTCGTCGTCGGCGATCGAGAAAGCCCGGTCGCTGCTCGCGCAAGCCGCGGCCGACTTCGCCGCCGCTCAGGCCGACCTGAAGTCCGGTGACCTCGGCGGCTACCAAAGCGAGATCGCCGCCGCGCAGTCTGCGACGGCCCAGGCCGACGCGATCCTCGGTGGGGGGTCGGCCTCGTCAAAGAAGACGAACGGTGGGACCTCCAAGGTCCCGTCGTCGTCGAGTGCTTCCGCGACGACGACGAGCGCACTGTCCCCGCGGCGCGGCAGCTCCTGAGCCGGGAAGAGGGGCCTTCGACTCCGGCGGCGAGCACACCGCCCCGAGTCGGCGCGAGGATCGTTGTGGACCAAGGTGACGAGCTCGGAGGTGGGCCATGGGGCTGCTGGACAAGGTGAAGACGCAGGCGGCGAGCGCGACGGCTATCGCCAAGGACGCCGCCCAGAAGGGGCAAGCGAAGCTCGACGCCATTCAGGCGAAGCGGGCGGCCGACGTCCTCCTGCGCGACCTCGGCGCCATCGTCTACGGGCAGCGGACCGGACGGGCCGCAGCCACGGCGGATGCCGACATCGAGCGGATCGTCTCCTCGCTGAAGTCCCACGAGGAGGAGCACGGTCCGATCGATCTCGGCGCGGAGTCGTCGGTGGGCTGACGTTCAGCCGGCCCCAACCGATCCGATCGGGCCCGTGGCGCGGCGGTGACCCGGCTGGTATCCTGACGGTTCCGCCGCGGGGTGGAGCAGTCTGGTAGCTCGTCGGGCTCATAACCCGAAGGTCGTGGGTTCAAATCCCACCCCCGCCACCAGCGAAAGTGCAGCTCAGGGCCGGTCTCCAGGGACCGGCCCTTCTGCTGTCTGGAGTTCCATCCCACGAGTCATCCCACGAATCCCACGAGTGCAGGTCTACGATCCCCTTCGTGAGAGGGTCGAAGCGGCGGTTGCCGAGTGGAGCCTGGGAGCTCAGGGTCTCCCTTGGCCGGGATCCGGTAAGCGGCGGGTACCGGCGACTCTCGAAGACCTTCCACGGCACGGCCCGCCAGGCCGACGAAGCCCTTCGAGAGCTGATCGGCCGGCAGGCGCCGGATGCCACCGGCGCCGGCGCCACGCTCGGGCAGCTCCTCGACGAGTGGTTGGCGGAGGGGGAGCGGCTCGACCTCTCGCCGACGACGCTACGCACGTACCGGGCCCAGATCGACCGCACGATCCGGCCAAGGCTCGGCAAGGTGCCGCTCGTTTCGCTCACCTCCAAGCACTTGGACGACCTGTACCGAAGTCTGAAGGCTGCCGGGCTGTCGCCCAAGACGATCCGGAACTACCACGCCATCCTCTCAGCCGCTCTTCATCAGGCCGTCCGGTGGGGATGGATCGGGACCAACGTCGGAGAGCGGGCGAAGCCGCCGCGGATCTCGCAGCGCAGGGTCGAGGCACCCACGACCGAGACGGTGCGGGCAGTTATCGAAGAGGCGGAGAGTCGAGACCCCCGACAGGCGCCGCTCCTCATGCTCGCCGCACTGACTGGCATGCGCCGAGGCGAGCTGTGCGCGCTGCGGTGGTCTGACGTCGACCTCGAGCGCGGAGTGATCGAGGTCTCACGATCGGTTGCCGTCGTCCCGGGTGGGATCCTCGAGAAGGGGACCAAGACTCACCAGGCACGCCGTGTCGCCCTCGACCCAGTGGGTGTTGCGCTGCTCATCCAGCACGGGACGCGCATCGCCTCGTGGGCGAACAAAGTC
>JAJZMN010000114.1 GCA_021850345.1 Actinomycetes bacterium
CGGATAAGCAGAAGGCGATCCGGGCGATCGAGGAGAAGCTCGCTCGCCCGGTGCACAGCGCGTCCGAGCGCAAGGCCTTGCTCGCCCAAGAAGCGGTCGCAGCGAAGCACTCGGGCAGGAGACCGCGCCGGTTTTCCTTCGGGTACCGCTCGGCTGGCGAGCACGCGATGAAGCGCAGGAGGCTCGAGCACCTGTATGCCGAGGCACAGGTACTGCAAGCAGACGTCGACGCTGGCCGTGTCCACATCACCCGTGGGGGCAAGAAGCTCCTGCGTAGCCGCCTCCACCTCGACGAAGCCGGGCTGTGCGAGGAGAAGTGGCGAGCCCGTTGGCACGCCAAGCGCTGGGGCTTCGGGGCCAACGGCGAGGCGGGGAAGACCTTCGGCAACGAGACCATCAGGCTGTCTCCCGACGGCACCTTGGAGGTGGACCTCCCTCCAGCCCTTGCTCATCTCGCGAACGTGACCGCCAGGGGGACGACCCGCTACCGCTTCTCTGCTCCTGTGTCCTTCTCCTACCGCCGCGACGACTGGACCTCCCAGGTGGAGGCCGACCGGGCGGTCGCCTACGACGTGGTCTTCGACCCCTCGGGCAAGGTGTACCTCGACGCTTCCTTCACCCCCGTCAAGGCCCTGGCCGTGCCGGAGCTCGACGAGGTGCTTCGAGACCCCGGCCTGCGGGTGCTGGCCGTCGACCTCAACCACGGCTTCCTCGCCCCAGTGGTCCTCGACAGAGCGGGCAACCCGGTCATCCGACTGCCCCACATTCCCCTTGTCACCGAGGATCTTCCCGCAAGCGTGAGAGACGGGCACCTGCGCCAGGCGCTCACCAGCGCCCTCGACTTCGCGGAGGCGCACGGCTGCAGGCTCGTGGTGGTGGAGAACCTCGGGTTCTCGGACATGCGCGCAAAGGGGCGCGAGCGCTACGGGTCGGCCAAGTGGTTCAGGAAGTTGGTCTGTGGCATGCCGACCGCACAGGTGCGCGACCGCCTGGTCGCGATGGCTGCGAGGCGGGAGATCGCAGTCGCAGGCGTCCCCGCCGCTTATTCCTCGATCTGGGGAGCAGAGCACTGGGCGGTTCCGCTTTCTAGCAAGCAGCACCAGGTCTCGGGCCACACCGCAGCCGCGGTCGTGCTCGGGAGGCGAGCCCTCGGGTACTCCGCCCGTCGGCGCCCACAGGCAAGTCCAGGTGTGACCGCACCCGACCAGAGGATCGAAGCGGCAGCGGTGTCGGAGGACACAGGTGTCACTGCCGGTGCGGAGAGCTACCACGTGGGACAGACGGGATCACCGGGCGCTCGCCATCACGCAACCCGAAAGCCATCAAGGCGCGAGGGCAACCCGACACACCGGCCACCGGCCGGTGCGGAGGGAAGTGAGACCCGGAAGCGGCGGCGTGGGACTACGGGTGCGAGGCCGGCGAAGACCGTTCGTGCCGGCCCGGAGGATGCGATGTCCTATTCGCTACTTCGTTGAGGAACGGTTCGCGCTCTCCTCGCTCGCTGTCGGCCTCGTCGGGACGACCGGTGGGGTGATCGCCTTCCGGGCGGTCCAGGGCGCGTTCGGGTCGCTGCTCATGCCCAACACGCTGGCGATCCTCCGGGCGACCTTTCCGAAGGAGAAGCTGAACATGGCGATCGGGATCTGGGGCGGCGCGTCAGGGATTTCCGTCGCGGCGGGCCCGATCGTCGGCGGCCTGCTGGTGCAGCACGTGAGCTGGCAGTCGGTCTTCTACCTGAACGTGCCAGTCGCCGCCATCGCGCTCACCATCGGCCTGATCGTCCTCGCCGAGAGCCGGGACGAACGGCGCACGCGCTTCGATGTTCCAGGGATCGTGCTCCTCGGCGGTGGGCTCTTCGCGATCGTGTTCGCGCTCATCAATGCGCAGACGTGGGGCTGGGCATCGGCGCGGACGCTCGGGCCCCTGTTCGGCGGCGCGGCCGTGCTCGCCGCGTTCGTGCTCGTCGAACGCCGGGTGGCAGCGCCCCTCTTGCCGATGCGCCTCTTCGCCAATCGTTCGCTCAGCATCGGCACGCTCGTCGTGGTGATCGGGTTCCTCTCGCTCTTCGGCGTCCTGTTCTTCCTCACCCTTTACTTGGAGAACGTCCACGGCTACAGCGCGGTGCAGGCGGGTGTTCGCCTGCTCCCTCTGACCGCGACCCTCATCGCCTCCGCGCCGATCGGCGGAGCGCTGAACGAGCGCATCGGGCCGCGCGTCACGATGAGCGTCGGCCTCGCGCTGATCGGTGGGGGCCTGCTGTGGCTGACCGGCATCAGCGTCGACTCCGCCTACGGTGCCCTGTGGCCGCCGTTCGTGATGACCGGCGCGGGGCTCGGCTGCATGATCACCTCGAGCTCCGAGGTCATCGTGGGCAACGCGCCCGTCGTCGACGCCGGCATCGCCGGGGGCATCCAGTCGACGGCCACCCAGCTCGGCGGCGTCATGGGCACCGCGATCCTCGGGTCGGTGATCGCCTTTTGCGCTGCCGCGCTGGCACTCGGCGTCCGTCGTGGCCCGCACGCGCCGAGCACCGATGCCGAGCGGGCCGAGAAGACAGCCGTGCTCCGAAAGGCAGTGAGCCCGGCTACCTCCCGATGACCGGCTACCTCCCGATGAGCGGTGGGCGCACCCGAAGTGCCCCAGCTCGAGCCGACGCGCCGAGGTGTCGCCAGACGCCTCGGATCGTCGACGCTCGTCGCTCGATCAAATGAAGCGAGCGACCAGGGTGGTCTTGACCGGCGTGCTCTCGACGTCGACGTCGACGCCGACGTCGAAGTCGGCCACTGGCTCGAGGCCCTCTTGGGGGAGGAAGGCGCGGTAGGGATCGCCGACGAGGACCTGCGCGCCCGCGCCGGCCATCGCGCTCAGCCCGGCGACCATCGCCGTGGCGACATCTCGGTCGTAGAAGACGTCACCAGCCGTCACCAGCGCGCCGCTTGGGACCGAGACGTCGCGCACGTCTGCGCGTTGGACTGCCACCTCGACCCCGTTGAGCGAGGCGTTGGCGCGCGCCGCGTGCACGGCGAGCTCGTCGGCGTCGTACGCGACGACCGATCGAGCACCGGCGAGCGCCGCAGCGATCGCGACCACGCCCGATCCGGTGGCGACGTCGATGACCGCGCGGCCGGTGACCATGTCGCGATGGTCCAGTACGAAGCGCGCGAGGGCAAGGCCACCGGGCCAGACCGACGCCCAGAACGGCGCGGCGAGCTCCCCTCGGCCCATCGCCGCCTCCGACGCCTCCCAGAGCCCGATCGTGTCGGTCGCCAGGCGCAAGCGGATCTCAGGGACGAACGGATGTGCACGGACGTCGGTGAGTGCCAGCACGAACGCCGGCATCGGTCGATCCACCGCGCCAGCCTATGGTGGCATGGGTTGCAGTCCCGAGTGCAGCACTTCACCTGCAGCGAGCCCGCGGTCGTCGAGCGCGAGCCTGTGCCGTGGCGCTGGGCAGTGGCCGTCCGACGTGGGTGCCCGACGTCACGACCTCACGCGTGTGCGACGACACGCCGGCACGTGCGGTGATGCTCGACGCGGGATCCCGCGCGGTGGTGTCGCTGCCGCTCGCGGTCACAGGATCGACCGTCGGCGTCATCTCGGTGCATCGCGAAGAGACGAACACCTGGAGCAGGAGACTGCACCAGCGCCTCGTCGAGCTCGCGGACCTGGCGGCGCGTGTGCTCGGCCCCGAGCTCGTCGCCGGGAAGCGCCCGTCGCGCTCCCCCTGTGCCCGGCTGTTCCTGGCGCGCTGGCTGGCAGCGGTGGGCGAGTGGCGCGCGGTCGTCGGACCGCTCGCCAAGGTGCTGCTCCTCCAGCCATGGCACCTGGGCCCAGACCGGGTCGCCTGCAGCCCGGTGGTCGCGCGCCACCACTTGGCGGGACGCGGCCCCGCGTGCGTGCTCACGGGGGGCTTTCTCGTTACAGTCGGGCGGTCGCCGCTCGGTGCTCGACGAAGGGGGAAGAAGGGGGAACCCGTGCCGCTCGATCCGGATCTCGCGAAGCTGCTCGAAGTCCTCCCGGTGTTCGACCCGCATCTCAGTCCAGATGAAATGCGCCGCGATCGCGCGGCCCGGCGTCTGCCCAAGTCGGGGGATCAGCGCGTGCACGCTGAGGATCTCGTCATCCCCGGGCCCGCGGGTCCGCGCCGCGCGCGACACTACGTCGCGCCGGAGGGGAACATCGACGGGGCGCTCCTCGTCTACTTCCACGGTGGCGGCTTCGTTCTCGGCGACCTCGACAGCCACGACGGGATATGCCGCGACCTCGCGTCCGGCGCGGGCGTCGCGGTGCTGGCAGTCGACTATCGCCTCGCCCCCGAGCACCCCTTCCCCGCCGGCATCGACGACGCCTGGACGGCGCTTGCGTGGGCCCACGACCACGCGAGAGAGCTCGGTGCCCATCCGGGACGGCTCGCCGTCGGCGGCGACAGCGCCGGCGGCAACTTCGCGGCGGTCGTCTCGCTGATGGCGCGCGACGCCGGTATCGCACTGCGGCTGCAGCTGCTCGCCTACCCCGTCACCGACGAGAGCGAGCAACGCCTGGCGATCCGCGCGGCGAACGATCCCGGCATCTTCCTGACGGCGAGCGCGATGGACTGGTTCGAGCGCCACTACCAGCCCGATCGCCAGGACTGGCGGGCATCGCCGCTCTTGGCCGAGGACCTCGCCGGCGTCGCGCCAGCACTGGTCCTCACCTGCGAGTACGACCCGTTGCGTCCCGAGGGGGACGAGTATGCCGCTCGGCTCCGAGCCGCTGGTGTGCCCGTCAGCCACCGCTGCATCGCGGGGCTGTGCCACGGCGTCCTCGGCATGGGCGCCCTCGTCCCCGCCGCCCAGGTGCTCATGGACGAGTCCTGTGCGGCACTGCGAGCGGCGCTCGGAGCCTGAGGTCTGCGAGCTGCAGGCCTGCCGGGCCGCGCAGAGGTGGGCTCCCACGCGAGATGTGATGGGCGCGCGCGGAGCCGCCCCTCAGATCAGAGCTCGAGCACGAGCCGTCCGCGGACTCCCCCGGCTTCGAGTTGGCGGTGGGCCTCGGAGGCGTCTGCTGCCGAGAAGGTGCGCGCCACGCGAAGGGTGAGCACGCCGTCTTCGACGAGCTGGCGCAGGTGGTCGAGCTTGGCCTGCTCCTTGGCCCAGTTGAAGACGAGCACGAGGAGGATCTGGATCCCGCGCACCGTCTCACCCTGGAAAGGGCGCACGCAGGCGATGCGCCCGCCGTCCTTCACCGCGGGCAGGAGCAGCGAGCTCAAGAGCGCGGCGTCGAGCGCGCCGTCGACACCGCGGGGCGCCGCCTCGAGGAAGCGAGCCGCGACGTCGTCACCGCGGCGTACCACGACGTCCGCACCGAGCCCGGCGACGAGCGACTCGTCGGCCTCCGACGCATCGGCGAGCACCCGGAGGCCGGCGTGCTTGGCGAGCTGGATCACGTAGCCACCCACGGCGCCGGCGGCGCCGGTCACCGCCAGGGTCTGGCCGGGCTGGAGGTCGAGGACCTCGAGCGCCTGGAGCGCGGTGAGCCCGTTCATCGGCAGGGTGCACGCCTCGACGTCGCTCGTGCCGGCAGGCACGCGGGCGACCGACTCGATCGGGACGACCACCTCCTGCGCGTAGGCGCCGTGCGCCCCCGCTGGCAGGACGATCGCCATGACATGGTCGCCGACCTGGATGGTCGTCTCCACCCCCTCCCCGATCTCGTCGAGCACGCCCGCTGCGTCCATCCCGGGCACGTACGGCGGCGGCGCCGCGGCGCGGTAAGCGGGGACGCGACCGGAGCGCACGACGGTGTCGGTCGGGTTCACCGCCGCGGCATGGACGCGGATGCGCACCTCACCGGCCCCCGCGTGCGGCGCCGGCAGCTCCATGACCTCGAGCGCCTCCGGGCCACCGCCCTCCACGACGCCGATCGCCCTCATCGTCTCTGGCACGTGATGACTCCCTGGTGGCGATGTGGTCACCCTCGCCTACAGGCTGAAGGCCCCGCGCGGGTGCGCGGGCCACTGAGGGCGAGATGCTACGGGAGGTGCTCGGCGGCGTGCCAAAGGGGGCACATGGAGGCGCCGAGGGGGGTACTTGGACGCGCCGAGGGAGGCATACGAGGGTGGGCGCGATCACGCGGGCGGGCGCGCGTGGACGAGTCCTCGGGGAAATGAGGCGCCGCCTGGATCCGCGAGAATGGCGCAGTGACCATCCCCGAGCGCCGGACAGGCGCGCGCCTGGACTTGCGCGTCGGTGAGCGCCTCCATCGCCCGAGGGCCGTTGCCGTCCTCTACGGCGTCGTGATGTTCATGTCGGTGATGGACACCCAGATCGTGAACGTCGCGCTCACGTCACTGTCCCGGGACTTCCACGTCACCGATGCGTCCGTGCAATGGGTGGTGACCGGCTACATGATGAGCCTTGCGGTCAGCGTGCCGGCCTCTGGCTGGCTCGGCGACCGCTTCGGGACCAAGCGCGTCTTCCTGCTCGCGGTCGCGCTCTTCACCGTCTTCTCCGGGCTGTGCGCAGCGTCGGTCGACTTCACCGAGCTCGTCTGCATGCGCGTCTGCCAGGGGGTGGGTGCCGGGATGATGGTGCCCGTCGGCATGGCGATCGTGTACCGCGTGTTCCCTGCGGAGAACCGCGTCCACGTCACCCGTCTGTTCACCCGCGTGATGGTGCTCGCGCCGACCATCGCCCCCATGATCGGGGGAGCCCTCGTGACCTGGGCGTCGTGGCGGTGGATCTTCACCATCAACATCCCCATCGGCGTGGTGGTCCTCCTCGTCGGCCCGCTCGTCCTCACCGAGCACCGAGAAGCCCGCGAAGAGTTCGACGTGTGGGGCGCGTCGACCTCGATCCTCGGCCTCGGCCTGCTCCTGTTCGCGATCGGCTCGGGACCCACGGCCGGATGGACCTCGACCGAGGTGCTGGCGACCGGTGCCGCGGCGCTCGTGGTACTGGCGGTTTTCGTGCGCGTGGAGCTGTCGCGGGCCCAGCCGTTGCTCGACATCAGGCTGTTGAAGGACCTTCTCTTCCGCTGGTGCAGCATCGCGAACATGCTCGCGATGTGGGCCTTTTTCGGCTCGCTCGTTTTCACCGCGTTCTACGTGCAAGAGGCGCGCGGCGACTCGGCGATGGTGTCCGGCCTCACGACGTTCCCCGAGGCCGTCGCGATCTGGATCACCTCGGGGCTCGTCGCCCGCCTCTTCCCCCGCGTGGGACCTCGTCGGCTGCTCATCGTCGGCTTTCTCGGGCTCGCCGCCGCGACGGCGCTGCTCGCCACCTGCGGTACGACCACGAGCCTTTGGGAGGTCCGGGCGCTGTGCTTCTTGCTCGGCGCGTCGGCCGCCTTCGTCATGCTGCCCAGCCAGACGGCCGCCTTCGAGCGTGTCTCCTCGTCGCGTACCGGGCACGGCTCCGCAATCTTCAACTCGCTTCAGCGCGCGTCGATGTCGATCGGCGTCGCCGTGTTGAGCGCCGTCCTTGCCCTCGCGGGCGGCGACGTCGTCCACGGTCGGCCACCGGTCACGGCGTTCCACTGGACCTTTGCCACCAACTGCCTGGTGGCGCTCGTCGGTGCCGCGGCCTCCCTGCGGGTGGTCGAGAAGAAGATGGGTGCCCTCCGTCGCCGCCGGGCGCTTGCCGGGCGCGCCGCGTCCGAGGTGGGGGTGGAGCCAGCAGGTTGACCTACGATGCGCGCGGCACGGCGAGCGGGATCGGGTTCGGCCTGAGCGAGCGTTTCGGGGCAACAGGCATGGCGGTCGTGATGGCCGACGTGGAGCGCCCGGCGCTCGAGAGGGCCGCCGCGACGCTCTCGGCCGCAGGACACGAGGTGCTCGCCGTCCCGACCGACGTCTCGCGGCGTGTGGAAGTCGACGCACTACGCGACGCTGCGGTGCGCGAGTACGGCGCGGTGCACATCTTGTGCAACAACGCGGGGGTCGGCGGCCCCCACGAGCCCGTCTGGACCACCTCGGAGGAGGACTGGGCCTGGGTCCTCGGCGTGAACCTGGGAGGAGTGGTCCACGGCGTGAGCGCCTTCATGCCGGTGCTGCTCGCACAGCCGGCGGCCCACATCGTGAACACGTCGTCGATCTTCGGGGTCTTCGCCGGCGCGCTCGGCCCCTACGGGGTCTCCAAGCACGCGGTCACCGCCTTCTCCGAGACCCTCTACTTCGATCTGCGAGAAGAGCGAGCCAACGTAGGCGTGTCGGTGCTGTGCCCTGGGGCGGTGAAGACCAATTTCGGCACCTCGGACCGGAACCGACCGGGAGATCTCCCGGCGCGCAGAGCCACGGACGCCGTCGAGCGGGGGGCGGCGGCGCGTGCGCGCGTCGACCGGCTTGCCGCCGCTGCGATGGAACCGTCCGAGGTGGCGGGCATCGTCGTTGACGGCATCAGGAGCGGACGGTTCTACCTCCTCCCCCTGACAGCCCCGTGCCCGTCACGGGGTTGCTTGTCGTGACGGGGGATACGATCGTCCGCTGGCGGCCAATGCGCGTGCGGGCGGTGCCCGCGCCACCGTGGCGGTACGCCGGTTGCAGATCGGCGTCCACGGGTACCGGCTCACCGCCGGCTGTCGCCCTGGGCGACGCTCGTGGCCGTTCGTCGATCGAGGACAGGAGGTACGGGTGGCCATCAGGATCGGTATCGGGGTCGCGGTGACGGTGATCTGTCTCGCTGTTGCGGGCCACCGGTTCTTCTGGCTCTCCCGGCTCGTCCGGGCTGGCAAGCCCGCGCCCGAGCGGCTTCACCGGGACCTCCCCGAGAAGGCCGGGGCCGAGGTCACCGAGGTCGCCGGCCAGCGCAAGCTGCTCAAGTGGACGGTGCCCGGGCTCGCCCACTTCTTCACCATGTGGGGATTCACGATCCTCTTGTTCACGGTCGTCGAAGCCTATGGCGACCTGTTCGACCCGACGTTCCACATCCCGGGGATCGGCACCTCCCCGGTGCTCGGGTTCATCGAGGACTTCTTCGCCACTGCGGTCCTGGTGGCGCTCTGCGTCTTCGCGGTGATCCGTCTCGTGAACGCGCCGAAGCGCAGGGAGCGGGCCTCTCGCTTCTACGGCTCGCACACCGACGCCGCATGGCTGACCCTCCTCCTCATCTTCTTGGTCATCGCGACGTTGCTCGTGTACCGCGGGGCGCAGGTGAACACGGAGCCGCGCCAGTTCCCCTACGACGGTTGGGCCTTCGCCTCGCACGCCATCGGCGCCGGCCTGGCCGGTCTGGGAGCGGGGGTGAACGGCACCCTCGCCACGACGTTCATCTTGTTGAACATCGCGGTGATCAGTGGGTTCCTCGTGTTCCTCTCCTACTCCAAGCATCTGCACATCTTCGTGGCGCCCGTGAACGTGGCGTTCTCACGCCGGCCCCGTGCGCTGGGCGGGCTCGACAAGACGCCCGACATGGACATGGAGAACGTGACCGAGGACACGGTCTTCGGCGCGGGGTTCATCGAGCACTTCAACTGGAAGCAGATGCTCGACTTCATCACCTGCACCGAGTGCGGGCGCTGCCAGTCGGTCTGCCCAGCGTGGAACACGGGCAAGCCGCTCTCCCCCAAGCTCGTCATCATGAACCTGCGCGAGAACATGTTCTCCGCCTCCGCCCGCCTGCTCGCGGGGGACAGTGTCGAGGACCGGGCCGCCGCCTTCTACGGCGCGGACGGCGACGGCCACGCCGTCGAGCCCGAGCCGCTCGTCCCGAACGTGATCGAGCCCGACGTCCTGTGGTCGTGCACCACGTGCGGGTCGTGTGTCGAGCAGTGCCCGGTCGACATCGAGCACGTCGATGCGATCGTCGACATGCGCCGCTACCAGGTGCTCATGGAGTCGAGCTTTCCGAGCGAAGCGGGCCTCATGCTGCGGAACCTGGAGAACCAGGGCGATCCGTGGGGGCTCGGCAGCTCCAAGCGGACCGAGTGGACGAAGGACCTGGACTTCGAGGTACCGGTGGTCACCGACACGATTCCCGCCGACGTGGAGTACCTCTACTGGGTCGGCTGCGCCGGCGCCCTCGACGAGCGCGCCCGTCGCCAGGTGCAGTCGACCGCGCGTCTGTTGCACCGTGCGGGGGTCACCTTCGCGATCTTGGGTTCGAAGGAGTCGTGCACCGGGGACCCGGCGCGCCGCATCGGCAACGAGTACCTGTTCCAAGAGCAAGCCAAGGCGAACATCGCGACGTTGGACGGCGTCGGGGTGAAGAAGATCGTGGCGACGTGCCCGCACTGCTTCAACACGCTGAAGAACGAGTACCCGGCCCTTGGCGGCAACTTCGAGGTCGTCCACCACGCCGAGCTGCTCGATCACCTGGTGCGCGCGGGCAAGATCGTCCCGGGCAGCGGCTATCAGGGTACCGTCACCTACCACGACCCGTGTTACCTCGGCCGGCACAACCGAGTCTTCGACGAGCCGCGCACGGTGATCGATTCCATCCCCGGGGCGCGCAACGTCGAGATGCGGCGCTGCCGTGAGCGGGGCTTCTGCTGCGGTGCGGGTGGGGCGCGAATGTGGATGGAGGAGCGCATCGGCACCCGAATGAACAACGACCGGACGCTCGAGGCGATCGGCACGGGCGCCGACGTGGTGTCGACCGCATGCCCTTACTGCATGATCATGCTGGACGACGCGGTGAAGGCCAATGCGAAGGAGGACGACGTACGCGTCCTCGACATTTCCCAGCTCGTCGAAGAGTCGATGCTTTCGGGTGCGGCGGCTGCCACGCCTGGCGCGGCACGGGCCGGCCTTCCCGGTCCCGAGGTCGCTGGGTGAGAAGGCACCCGCTCTCCGCTCGAGGAGTGACGCGACACGTGCCGCGTCAGCCGTGACGCGGTCAGAATTCTCGTGTCAGGCGTTCACCATGCCGTACGCGTGGGTGGGGTGGAGACGGACGACGAGGCGGCGCTCTTGCACCATGGCCGCGCGGTACTCCGCCCAGTCCGGGTGGTCCTCGCCCCGTACGGCGCGGTAGAGAGCCACGAGCTCCTCGGCTGCGCCGTCGCCGGGTGTGGTCGTGGTCGCAGAGAGCTCCGCGGTCGCGTCGACGACGACGTAGGCCCAGAAGGAGTCCCCGGGGACGTAGAGCGAGGCCGCGGGGTCCCGGCGCAGGTTCTTCGTCTTGGCCCGTGTCTCGGTGACCGAGATCCGGACGGTGCCGGCGTCGTCGGTGGCGTAGAGGATGTTCGAGAGCTGTGGCCGGCCGTCGCGGCGGCGCGTGACGAGGACGCCTTGGTGGCGGGCGGCGACGAAGGCGAGCGCGTCGGCGAGCTCCACGGTGGTCTCCTCCTTCAGTGCGAGATGAGCGCGGAGACCTTGGAGTCGGCGTCGCGCAGGCGCGCTGCCATCGCTGCAAGCAGCTTTCGAGGCAACGGCGGCACTTCGTCGAGCAGACGGTAGAAGTTCCGCTGGGTCAAATCGAGCAGGGCCATGTCGGTATCGGCGACGACGGTCGCCGAACGCGGCTGGCGGTCCAAGAGCGCGAGCTCGCCGAAGTAGTCGCCGGGTCCGAGGAGCGCGATCTTGCGACCGCCGCGCCGCACCGATGCGCGGCCCTCGAGGATGAAGAAGAAGTCCCGGCCGATCGCGCCCTCCTCGCACAGCACGCGGCCGGCGGGGGCGGTCACCTCCTCGAGCGAGCGGCGCACGAGCCGCAGCTCCTTGTCGCTGCACGTGGAAAAGAGCCAGATGCTCGACAGGTCGACGTCGTTCTTCCCACTGGCCATGGGCAAAAGGGTACCGCTCGCATGCGTGCTGGAAAAAGTTCCCGCCCCGCGCGCCCGGAACGCCCGGGCACCTTCCGGCTACCCGAGCGCACCTCCCGGCCATCCCGGAGGGTGGTCCTGCGTGGGGCCGGGGTTAGGATCGGTCCGCGCCACGGGTGCAGGCCGCGTCACAGAGGGAGACCATGAACGGCTCGCGCACGACGGATGGTCAAGGTGCCAATGAGCCGCCGAACGTTCCGCCGAACGGGCCGCCGAGCGCGCCAGTGGAGCATGACGATGCAGCCATCGCCAGGACCGCGCGACCGACGCCCACCCTCTACAGCTTCGATCTGAACGTGCTGGTCACGCTTCGCGAGCTGATACGGGAGCGAAATGTCACCAGGGCGGCCGAGCGCCTGGGCGTGACCCAGCCGGCAGTGAGCGCCACCCTGGCTCGCCTGCGCAAGTACTTCGATGACGAGCTGCTCGTCCGCGACCGTGGCTACTACCGGCTGACGCCGCTCGCCGTGTCGCTCGTCGGAGAGGTCGAAGCGGTCTGCGCGGGCGCCGAACGCCTCCTCGCGGTCGGCCGGCAATTCGACCCGGCGACGTCGGAACGGGAGTTCACCTGCCTGATGGCCGACTATTCGGTCGCGATGCTCGGTGAGCCACTCTCGCAGCTGATGGACGAAGAAGCGCCTCGCGCCGCCCTTCACGTACGGATGGTCCGCGAGTCCTTGACCACGGAGTACGTCGACCTCATTCGTTTCATCGACGGCATGGTGGCGCCTTCCAGCCCGCTCTTCAAGACGGCCAACATGCGCTCGATGGAGCTGTTCAGCGACCGTTGGGTCTGCATTGCGTCCCCGGACAATCCGGCAATCGAGCAGGGGTACGTGACCTTGGCTGACCTTGCCAGGCTGCCGTGGGTCGCGCCGTACTACCAGCAGGGCTATGCAGGCGTGCCGATCTCGGGCCAGCTGCGCATGCTCGGCATCCAGCCTCGCATCGCCGTGCGCGTCGAGAGCTATCTCGCCGTGCCGTACTTCGTCCCGGGGACCGATCGCGTCGCGCTGGTCCAGGAGCGCCTCGCCCGCCAAGCCGCCAGCCGACTCTCGCTGCGCGTCCTCGAGTGCCCGACCGCGCTCGAGCCCATTACCGAGAATCTCTGGTGGCATGAGCGCTACGAGGACGACCCGGCACATCGCTTCTTTCGCGAGCTCGTCCAGCGAGCCGCACGGAGGATCGTGAGCCCAGAGAAATAAGCCGTACTGATAGTGGATAGTCGGAAGAGTGATTTCCCTCTCGCGGCGCAGGCTCTTAGCATGACGCGGGCATGCACTCTTTCATCGGGGGGAGCACCGGATGCAGCGCCTGCTGACCGACCTTCGGGTCACGTCAGCCGTCGAACCCAGCGAACGCGTGCCGACGGGCGCGATGGAGCGCCAGGACCATCGCCTCCTGCGCGACGAGGGTCGCCGCCGCAACACCCGAGCCGTCGGCGGTCGCCGGCCCGAACATGGGTGAAGTTCGCCTGGTGTTCCGCGTGGCGCGGTTCCGGCACAACCTCCAAGTC
>JAJZMN010000176.1 GCA_021850345.1 Actinomycetes bacterium
ACGTCTCCTCCTTCCGCCAGCGCAGTGCGGGCTTCCACGCCGGTCTGCAGGAGGCGGGCCTCGAGCCGGCGTCGGTGGTCCAGCCGGTGCACCGCCTCACGGTCGAGAACGGCCACGCCCTCATGCGCGCCGTCCTCGCCCGGGCCGACCGTCCGCCGACCGCCGCCTTCGCACACAATGACGTCATGGCAGCCGGGGCCATCGATGCGCTGTCGGACGCCGGGCTGTCCTGCCCGCGCGACATCTCGGTCGTCGGCTACGACGACATCTTGCTGGCCGACCACCTCGCGCCGCCCCTCACGACCGTGCGTCTGCCGTCGTTCCATCTCGGCCAGCTCGCCGCCCAGCTCGCGCGCACCCTGCTCGACCAGCCCGATGCTCCCGCGCCGCGTGTCTCGCTCCCGCCCGAGCTTGTGGTGCGCGCGTCGTGCGCTCCGCCACCAAAAGGGCGCGGGTCGTCGCCGGGGGTGGGCCATGGCCACTGAACGGCTCGAGTCCCTCACCGCCGCGGGTTCGGGGGTGCCGGCACGGACCTTGACAACGGGCTGCGGTGGCGGGACTATGACTTCGCAAAGGTTTGGTGCCGTGCATCGGGCTGGGAAGCCGCAGGTCAGCCGGCCCAGGGGAGAGCGAGATCGTCCGGGCGCCGCGACGGTGGTGGGGATGGGAAAGCCATTTCCGCCTCCACACACGACTGTGAACAGGGCAATCGGGGGGTCACGGGGAGCACAATCGATGGGCGCGCCCGTGCCGGCAGCGACGGGAGTCCGCGGCGAACGGCTCTTCGCCGGGACGGTCGGCGTCACGACGGAGTGCTGACGAAGAGCGCCGTGTTTCTCGCGTAGGTGTTGCGCGTCCTTGTGGCCGCCGGGACAGCGAGCGGCGGGACGCGGATGTGGCCACTGCCGTCCGCACCGGGCGGCTGGACGAGCGGCGGCGAGGGTGCCGCTGAAAGGGGGGAAGCGTGAACAACAAGACGACGTTTCTGAAAAGGGGAGCTGTCTCGCTGCTCGGCGTCGGTGCGCTCCTCGGTGGGTTGACGGCGACTGGGGCGGGCGCAACGACCCCGGCGCGGGCCGTGCACCGTCTGAGCGGCGCGCCGATCACCATCGGCGGCACACTCGGGTTGACGGGCGCGTTCTCGGAGCCCTCGGCGGAGTACCGCCAGGTGTACCAGCTGTGGCAGCACCAGGTGAACGCCCGCGGCGGCCTTCTCGGCCGGCCGGTGAAGATCACCATCATGAACGACAACAGCTCCCCGTCGACCGCGGCGACTGAGTACCAGACCCTGATCAGCCAGGACCACGTCGACTTCTTGCTCGCGCCCTACACGACCTATGTCGGCGCGCCGATCGTGCCGATCGCCCGGGCGGCGAACAAGATCCTGTTCAACGGCGGCTTCGTCGGCATCCAGTACTTCGACCAGGACAAGGGCTGGATGGTCGGCTCCTACACCTACCAGGAGCCGGACTACCCCAAGGGCGTCTTCAAGCTGATCGAGGCGATGCCGGCGAACAAGCGACCGAAGAAGGTTGCGATCCTCGCCGCGCAGAACCCGTTCACCATCGTGGGTGAGAAGGGCTACAACGGCGTCGGCGGCGCGATCAACTACGCCAAGCAGGCGCACATGCAGGTCGTCTTCGACGAGGAGTACCCCGCGAGCACGACCGACTTCACCCAGGTCGTCCAGAAGGCCAAGGCCTCCGGCGCCCAGGTGCTGATCGTGCTCGGCCTTCCCGACGATTCGGACCTGATCGCCAAGACGGTCAAGGTCATCGGATGGAAGCCCACCATCGAGTGCATGTGCGGCTCGCAGGTGACGACGCTCGCCAACTGGCCGTCGCTCGGCTCTGCGACCAACGGCGTGCTCGGGACCGACGTCGCCTGGGTGACCCAGAAGTTCCCGGGGCTCGCGTTGCTGCAGCGCTTCGCGAACCAGCGCCACGAGACGGTGATCCCCAACTACGACGTGACGGCCTACGCGATCCTGCAGATGCTCCAGCAGAGCGTCGAGGGGACGCACTCGCTCAACCAGGCCAAGATCCGCGCGTGGCTCCTGTCGCACAAGGTGCAGACGGCGGTCGGCACGTTCAAGCTGAACGCGAACGGCACGACGCCGTTCAATGAGATCGTGACCCAGACGATCGGCAAGAAGCAGGAGCCGGTCTGGCCGCCGTCGGTTGCGACCGCGAAGCTCGTCGCACCGCTACCCTGACCGTGTCGTGCGAGTCGGCGTCGACCGGGCCGCGACGGCCCGGCCGGCGCCGGCGCGCGAGGGGGATGACGTGACCGCTCACCTGAAACTGCAGGGCGTCTGGAAGCGCTTCGGTGGCGCCACGATCCTCCAGGACGTGAGCTTTGAGGTGGCCGCCGGGCGCGTCCTCGGCGTGATCGGACCGAATGGATCGGGCAAGACGACGATGATCAACGTCTTGAACGGCGTCCACCGCCCGACCAAGGGGACGATCACGCTCGGCGACGATCGGATCGACGGCCGCTCCCCGCACAAGCTGATCCGCGCGGGCATCAGCCGCACCTTCCAGAATCCCCGGGTCTTCCAGTCGCTCACCCTGCTCGACAACCTCTTGATGGTCACCGAGGGCATGGGGCGGAGCGGCGCGAGCACCCAGCGCGCACACGAGCTCCTCGACTTCGTCGGTCTCGGGGAGCTCGCGACCGCGGTCGCGAGCGAGGTCTCCGGCGGGCAGAAGAAGCTGGCGGAGTTCGCCCGGGCGCTCATGACGAGCCCGCGCCTCGTCCTCATGGACGAGCCCTTCGCCGGGATCCACCCGAACATCAAGGAAGATCTCATGGCGCGCATCCGCGAGACCTGCGACCGCGACGGGATCACCTATGTCGTCGTCAGCCACGAGGTGAGCGAGCTCGTGGACCTCTCCGACGAGTTTCTCTGCCTCGCCGAAGGCAAGGTGCTCGCCACCGGCGACCCGCGGGAGGTGAGCGCCGACCCCACGGTGATCGAGGCGTACCTCGGGACCGCGCTGGGGGCGGCGTGAGCGCCGCCGCGGCGCCGGCGGTCGAGCTGGAGGAGGTCGTCGCCGGCTACTACGCCGATCAGCCGGTCCTGCGCGGTCTCAGCATCACCTGCCCGGCCGGGGAGGTGACCGCCCTTCTCGGGCCGAACGGCGCCGGAAAGTCGACGGCGCTGCGCGTCATCGCCGGGCTGTTGCGCCCCGCGAGCGGGAGCGTGCGGCTCTTCGGCGAGGACGTGACCGGCCTGTCGGCCCACGAGATCGCGCGCCGGGGCCTGGCGTTCCTCCCCCAGGGCCGCTCGGCGTTCCCCGAGCTCACCGTCGAGAACAACCTCGAGCTCGGCGCGTGGTCCCTACCTCGCGCGCAGCGCAAGGGCGCGGTCGCGGCCATGTTCGAGCGCTTCCCTTCTCTGAAGGGTCGGCGCAAGGTGCAGGCGTCCCGTCTGAGCGGTGGACAGCAGCGCCTCCTCGAGATCTCCCGCGCGCTCGTCGCCGATCCCCGCGTGCTGGTCGTCGATGAGCCGTCTGTCGGGCTCTCACCGATCCTCGCCGAGCAGTCCTACAGCGAGCTCGCGGCGCTGCGGGCGGAGGGACGCACCGTGGTCCTTGTCGACCAGAACGTCCGTCCCGCGGTCGCCCTCGCCGACTATCTCTACAGCCTGCGCAGCGGGCGCAGCGAACGCGCGGGGCGGCGGAACGAACTGGCGAGCGACCTCTCCGCACTGGTGCGCGAGTGGCTCGGTGTCGTGCAGGTCCCGGCACGCGAGGGCGCCGCAGGGACACCGGCGGGGGGACGAGAGGGGGGCGCGCCATGACGACGGTGTTCCAGGTGATCGTGATCGGCCTCCTGCTGGGCCTCATCTACACCCTCATCGGGGCGGGGCTCACGATCGTGCTCGGGGTTCTGCGCATCGTGAACCTCGCCCAGGGGATCCTCGTCGTGATCGGGAGCTTCTTCGCGTTCGATCTGTTCACCCAGTGGGGGATCGACCCGATCCTCGCCGTGTTGATCATCATCCCGGTGTTCTTTCTGATCGGCGGGCTCGCGGAGATCACCTTGATCCGCAGAGCGGCGAGCGACAGCCCGGATCGGGCGATGCTCGTCCTGTTCGGCCTCTTGATGCTCGCCGAGGCCGTGGCGACGATCGCCTGGACGACAGACTCGCGCTCGATCGGCGTCGGCTACGCGAACGGCAGCCTGACCGTGGGCGGCGTGGTGATCCCCGAGGCGTACCTGATCATGGCGGGCGTCGCCGTCGTCGTGCTCGGGGCCACCGAGCTCATGCTGTACCGGACCCTCCTCGGCAAGGCGCTGCGCGCCGTCGGCCAGAACAGGCAGTCCGCCGAGATCCTCGGGATCAACTCGGCGCGCATGGCGACGATCGTCTTCGGCCTCGGGACCGCGCTCGCCGGCGTCGCGGGCGCGGCGCTCGGTGTGCTGTTCCCCTTCTCCATCCAGCTCGACAGCCAGTGGCTCGCCTACAGCTTCATCGTCGTCTTGATCGGCGGACTCGGCGGGATCCGCAGCTCTCTCGTCGGCGGCCTCGCGCTCGGGCTCGGGCAGGCCATCTGCAGCCAGGTCCTGCCGCTCGACGTCGTCCCGGTCGTGCTCTACGGTGCTCTCGCCGCGGCGCTGGTCGCGCGCGGCGGGGGCATCGGGCTCGCGAGGGAGCGCCGGATTTGAGGGCGCCGGATCTGAAGGCCCCGGAGGTGCCACTGCCCACGGCGTCACGCTGGAGCCGCAGCGGCCTGCTCGCCCGGCGTCGGGTCGTCGAGCGCGCGGGCTGGGCGAGCCTCGTGGTCGTGGTCGGCCTGCTGGTCGCGTTCGGGCTGACGACCGGCCAGCTCGGCACCCTGCGCATCGCGACGACGGCGTTGATGTACGTCGTGCTCACCGAGGCCTGGAGCGTTCTCGGCGGCTACGGCGGGTACCTCAACTTCGGCATGGCGATGTTCTTCGGCGTCGGCGCCTACACGACGGCGATCGTCGCCAAGGAGGCCTCCATCCCACCGCTCGAGACCGTGGTCGCGGCCGGCGTCGTGGCGGGGCTGCTCGCCGTCGCCGTCGGCCTTCCCAGCCTGCGCCTGCGAGGGGCGTACTTCGCCATCGTGACCTTCGTGCTGACCCTCGCCGTCCAGCAGCTGGTGATGGTGCTCGGCATCACCAACGGCTCGCTCGGCCTCTACCTCCAGCCGCTCGCGCTGAGCGCACGCGCCGCGGACCAGCTGTACTTCTTCATCTTTCTCGGCTTCGCGCTCCTCGTCGCACTCGGCGTGCGCCAGATCGGGCGCTCGCGCTTTGGCGCCGCGCTCGTCGCGATCCGCGAGGACGAGGACGCGGCGGAGGTGCTCGGCGTCCCGACGACCCGGGTGAAGCTCATCGCCTTTGTCGTCGCGGCGGTCCTCGCGGGGATGGTGGGCTGCCTGTATGCCGCGCAGCTCTACTACATCGAGCCCGTCGGGACGTTCCAGTTCTCGGTCTCTTTGAACGTCGTCGTCGCCGCCATCGTCGGCGGCGCCCAGTCCTGGGTGGGCCCGCTCCTCGGCGCGAGCGCGACACAGGTCCTCAGCCAGGAGCTGCTCACCCACACCCAGGGGGTCGACGGAACCCTCGCGCTCGGTGGGTTGCTCGTGATCTTCGCCCGCTTCGTGCCCGGCGGCATCGCGGGCTTCTTCCGTCGGCGCCGGGGGACCAAGGTCTCCCTCTAGCGCGAATCGGTGTTGGCAGCTGAACAGGAAAGGCAGAGTCCATGCGACACGCGGTGCTACGGGCGAACGAGAAGCCCTGGGTGAAGGTGGCGGAGTCCACAGGCGGGTCCGCCTACCGCCGCCAGGTCGTGATCGACGAGGCGTGCGGAAGCGTGCACATGACCCTCGGCTGGGGCGCGCTCGACCCGGGCGCAGAGGTCGCCCCGCTCGCCCACTCCTATGAGAAGTCGCTCTATGTGGTCGAGGGGGAGGTCGACCTCGCGCTCGGCGGCGCCGTGCACCGCCTGCGCGTCGACGACTACGCCCTCGTGCCTCTCGGCGCCGTGCACGCGTTGCGCTCGAGTCCCGGCGCGCGCTGGCTCGAGGTCATCGCACCCCAGGCCCGCGAAGAGCCCCGCGACACCTTCGCCGTGCCCGGGAGCGTCGACTGGTCGGCCGCCGCGGTCCCGGACTTCGCCAATCCGCTGCGCGGACCGGTCGGGCACTTCGACGAGAGCCAGCTGCCCCCGGCCTCCCAGCTCCAGATGGAGGGTTACAGCGGCGGCGACGTCGTGGGGATCCGTCTCAAGATGCTGATCGACCGGGTCTTTGGTGCGCAGCACATGAACGTGTTCATGGTCGAGTTCCAGCCCGGCGGCGCGGGGAACTCCCACGACCACCCGCTCGAGGAGGCCTACGTCATCGTCTCGGGGGCGGCCGACGCGCTGCTCGACGGCCAGCGCTACACGGTGAACGTCGGCGACGTCGTCTGGACAGGCGTCGGTGGGGTCCACGCGTTCTTCCCCTCGGGCGGCGCGCCCGTGCGCTGGATCGAGATCCAGGCGCCCCAGCCTCCCGCGCAGCACGCGTTCCGCTTCGCCCAGCAGTGGAAGCACCTCGAGGAGGTTCTCGCCCCATGAGGGTGCCCGCCGACCCGGCCCCCTCCGTCGCGGGCGCGACGGAGGGCCGGGTCGGCGCGTCGCCGGTTGCGGCCGTCGACACCCATCATCACTACGTTCCGCCCGTGCTGCGCGAAGCCCTCGCCGCGCGCGCCGCACAAGACGCGGCGTTCGCCGCGCAGTTCGCGGCCGTCGTCGAGGTGTTCGCGTCCGCGCTCGACGACGGCGACGGGCGCCTGGTCGAGATGGACGCCGCGGGCGTGGAGACGGCCGTCATCGCCGCACCGCCACCGGGCGCGGAGGTCGTCGCCGCTGCGCAGCGCCCAGCGTTCGCCCGCCGGGTGAACGAGGAGCTGCTCGCCCTCGCGCGGCGCCACCCGGGGCGCTTTCTCGTCTCGATGTGCCTGCCGCTGCCCAATGCGGCCGAGGCCGCGGCCGAGTGCGCTCGGCTCGGGGGCGAGCCGGAGGTGCGCGCCGTCTCGCTGTTCGCGCACCTCGACGGGCCGCCGCTCGACGCCCCCGAGATGGACGTGGTCTACGCGGCCTGCGCCGCGCGCCGGCTCGCTGTCCTGTTGCACCCCGGGATGGACCGCGTCTCCCCGCTCTTTTCGGACTGGCAGCTCGCGAGCGCTCTCGGGGCACCGCTGTCGACGACGCTCGCGGCGGTGCGCCTCGCGCTCTCGGGGACCCTCGACCGCCACGGCGCCCTGGACGTCGTCGTGCCGCACCTCGGTGGGATCGCCCCCTATCTCCTCCAGCGCCTCGAGGACCAGTCGAGCCCCGGAGGGGCCGAGCACGGACTCGGGCACTACTTCCGGGAGCGCTTCTTTCTCGACAGCTGCTCTTTTCATCCGCCGGCGCTGCTTTGCGCCGATGCCAGCGTCGGCGCGGCCCGGCTCCTGCTCGGGTCGGACTATCCCTTCCGCGGTCCCGTCGGTCGCGCCGTCGGGGACCTCGCGGTCCTCGCGGACGACGAGCGCCGCGCCGTGGCGCGGGGGAACGCGCAGCGGTGGTTCGGGTCCGACAAACCCAGTTGACGCAACGCCATGTTGAGGGCGTGGGAGAGGAGGCAGTGATGGGCGACCGCTTCGCGAGCATCCGCATCGCCGCGGTGCAGGCGGCACCGGCGTTCTTGGACCGGGAGGGATCGATCGACAAGGCCTGCGCGCTGATCGAGGAGGCCGGCCGCCACGGCGCCGACATCGTGGGCTTCCCCGAGAACTTCGTCCCCGGCCATCCCGTCTGGTTCTACTACCACGCGGCGACGAGCACGGCGGCACAGCGCTTCAACCTCGAGCTGTTCAAGAACGCCGTCGAGGTGCCCTCGGGGGAGATCGACCGGGTCGCCCAGGCGGCGATGCGCGCCGGGGTGAACGTCGTGCTCGGGATGACCGAGCGCCGACCGAACACGACGGGGACGCTCTACAACACCCAGCTCTTCCTCGGCCGCGACGGGACGGTGCGCGGCCATCACCGCAAGCTCGTGCCGACCGTCGGTGAGCGGCTCGTGCACTGTCCGGGCGAGGCCGACCGCCAGGGCGCGGCGATCTTCGACGTGGGACCGGTGAGCGGGTTGATCTGCGGGGAGAACTCGAACCCGCTCGCGATCGCCGCGCTGTCGTGCGCGTACCCCTACGTGCACGTCGCGAGCTGGCCGAACCACTTCATCCCGGACTGGTGCGGGATGCAGGAGACCTCGCTGCTTGCCAGCCGGAACGTCGCGTACATGAACAAGTGCTACGTGATCAGCGCCTGCGGCACCAACAGCCCCGAGATGCTCGAGGCCCTGCCCCGGGACGATGCCGACCGCGCCTTCCTCGCCGACCCGCGCACCTCGGGTGGCAGTGCCATCGTCGATCCGCTCGGGACGGTCGTCGCGGGACCGATCGACGGCGACCGGGAGGAGATCCTCTACGTCGACACCGACCCCGACCTCATGCTGCGCGGCCGGATGGTCCACGACTTCGTCGGCCACTACAACCGGCCCGACATCTTCTCCCTCGAGGTGACGACCACCGCCCGCCCGATCGTGCGCTTCCGCGCGCCCGACGCGCCCGACGTCGCCCTGGCGCCGCCCGCCACAAGGCTCGGCGGCACCGGCGCGCCCGCAATCGGCGCCGAACCGGCGACCTTGGCCGGCGGCAGCGCGGGCGTGCTGGCGGCCGCGTCGGAGACCTAGGCGCCCACGCGCCGGCCTCCCCGGGGCCGCGCGCTCCTGGGCGTCGCCGGCTGCCGCTCCTGTTACCTGCCGGCCCGGACCGGGGCGTTCCGATGGCGCCACGCAATGCGCACGGCGGCGCGCGCCCGGCCGGGTCATCGGGGGAGGTGGGTACGCGCCGCGGGCCGGGAAAGACGCCGGTCTCGACCACCTATGCTCCTTGTCAGGCGGCCGGCAACGGCCCGTGGGACGCGCTCGCCGACGGTGGGGGCGCGCGAGGTGGTCCCTCGTATGCCGAGCGCACGGGCGTGTTCAGGCGGGGAGGGAGCCGGGGGAAGACGCGGCGACGCGGCGGCGTTGCCTCTACTCCGGTGGCGCGCGCCACGCGCCGGCGCGGGTGGGCAGCGCCCGCACTGCGGCGGGGGACCGAACATCCCCCTGAGCGGCGCCGAAAAGGTGAGGAGAGCAGAGATGCCAAGATCGACCAGCCAGTCCAGCGCTGGCCTTCTTTCGGGCGGCACGGCGCGCGCTCGTGGGCGCCGCCGTGCCGGTCTGCTCGAGGATCTCGACACGGCGTATCGGCGGGATCCCGCGCTGCGCGAGGGGAGCCGGCTCCAGGCCCTGCTCTATCCCGGTGTCCAGGCACTCGCGCTTCACCGCGTGTCCCACCGGCTCTGGCGCGGCGGGCACGCGGTGTCGGCGCGCGCCCTGTCCCAGCTCGCCCGCGCGCTCACCGGCATCGAGATCCACCCCGGGGCGCAGATCGGGCGACGCTGCTTCATCGACCACGGCGCCGGTGTCGTGATCGGCGAGACCGCCGTCATCGGCGACGACGTGACCATGTATCACGGGGTGACGCTCGGCGGGCGCGGCTGGTGGCGGGACCCCAAGGGGTCGTCACGCCACCCCTCGATCGGCGACGGGGTGACCCTTGGTGCCGGTGCGACCGTCATCGGCCCCGTCCGGATCGGGGACCGGGCGCGCATCGGGCCGCTGGCGCTCGTGCTCGCCGACGTGCCCGCCGGGGCGCACGTGCGCGCGCCCGTCGCCGAGGTCCACGCGCCCCGACCGGCCGACCCCCCGCGCGCGCTCCCCGGGGAGCACGCCCCCCTGACCAACGGAGAGGCCCGATGACGATCTACGCCGACGTGACCGCGCTGATCGGGCGCACCCCCCTCGTCGAACTCTCCCGCCTCACTCCCCCCGGCGGTGCGCGGGTGCTCGCGAAGCTGGAGCGCCAGAACCCGGGAGGCTCGGTGAAGGACCGCATCGCGCTCGCGATGCTCGACGCGGCGGTCGCCGACGGGCGCCTCCGACCGGGCGGAACCTTCGTCGAGCCGACGAGCGGGAACACCGGTGTCGGGCTGGCGATGGTCGCCGCGGTGCGCGGTTTCCAGGCGGTGTTCACCATGCCCGAGACCATGAGCATCGAGCGGCGCCAGATCCTCGCCGCCTACGGTGCGCGCCTCGTGCTCACGCCGGGCGCCGAGGGCATGCGCGGCGCGCTCGGCGCGGCGCAGCGCCTCGCGGACGAGAACGGCTGGTTCCTGCCCGCCCAGTTCGACAACCCGGCGAATCCGGCCGTGCACGAGGCGACCACGGGCGAGGAGATCTGGGCCGACACCGGCGGCAGCGTCGACACACTGGTCGCCGGTGTCGGGACCGGCGGGACGGTCACCGGCGCGGGACGCGCGCTGCGGCGGCACAACCCGGCGATCCGCCTTGTCGCGGTCGAGCCGGCCGAGTCTCCCGTGCTCTCGGGGGGCGCTCCGGGTCCGCACCGCATCCAGGGCCTGGGCGCGGGCTTCGTGCCGTCGGTGCTCGCGACCGAGCTGTACGACGAGGTGATCGGCGTGACCGCCGCGGACGCGGCGCACCACGCCCGGACGCTCGCGCGCCGAGAGGGGATCCTCGCGGGGATCTCGTCGGGCGCCGCGCTCGCCGCGGCGCTTGCGCTCGCCGCTCGCCCCGGCGCCGCCGGGACGACGGTCGTCGTCGTGCTGCCGGACACCGGCGAGCGCTATCTCAGCACCGGGCTGTTCGAGACGGGGGAGGCCTAACCGCCGGGTCCGCTGCTCCACGCCCGCGGCCCGGCTGCGGGCACCGGCCATCGGCTCAGCGCCGCGGCGGTGCCGGCCGGCGTCCTTTGAAGCGGGGTGGCGCCTCGGGCGCGAGCGCGCGGTCAAGGTGCGCGCCGAGCCGGGCGCGGCGCGCGCGTCGCCACAAGCGGTTTGTCCGGTGGTGTGCGAGTCGACCGATGCGCGCGAAGAGGGGTCGAACGTCCCTATCGCGCCCGGAGGAGGCGTCAATAGCGTGGCCTCAGGTCGGCTACGTGAGGGGACGCGACGATGCGCTCGCTGCCGCTTGGGAAGGGATGCGGACGATGAGCGGACGTCGCGCGAAGGCCGTGGCGGGGGTGCAGCGGTGAACCTGCGCGTGGCGGCGCGGCTGCCCGGGCCACCCGCGGCCGACGGACCTGCGGCGCCCGAGACGGACGCCACCGTCTCGGCGGTTCTCCAAAGCTACGACCACGAGGTCGAGGAGTCGTTGCGCCAGGCGACCGGGGCCCAAGGAGGCCTCGAGCGCGTGCGGGCACTGCACAACGGCGTCCGCCCCGCCGTCGTCATCCACGACGCGGTGGTCTTTGGGACCCTGTGCCCTCTCATCGACCGGCTCCCGGGCGGGCACGACCTGGCGGCGCAGTTGCGGCGCGGCTGCGAGGAGCGTGCGGAGCTGCTCGCCCGTTTCGACGCAGTCAGCCGAAACGTCGCGGCGCACAACGTCTACCCGGTCTCCGGCGATGAGGTCGAGGCGGTGCTCGCCGGCCTCGCGGCGAGCTTTGCCGCCCACGCCCGCGCGGAGACGAGCCGGCTCGGGGAGATCGTCGAGGCGGCCGCGAGCCGCGGCGACCGCGCCGGTCTCCTCCAGGCGCTCGGCGCCCAGGCGCGTCGCGCACCGACTCGGCGCTCGCTCGCCGGTCTGCGTTGGCGGTCGCGCGGCTTCCTCGCGCTCTACCGCTTCCTCGACCACCTCGCCGACTGGAGCGACACGCACTGGAACTGGAACGCGGTTTCGCCCACGACGGCGTCGCCACGAGCCGAGCTCGTGCGCGCGCTGCAGGACCTGGCCGGCGTCGCGGGCCTCACGGTGCGCGAGGTGATCGAGGGATGGGACCGCGCGGTAGGTGCGCTCATCGGGGAGCTGGGCGCCGCCCGCGCCGGCGCGGCGAGGGCCGCGGCCGCGGCGCGCGTCGTCGCGGGAATTGCGATCCACGACTCGGTGACCGGTGGCGTGATCTGCCCGCTGCTCGAAAGGGTCGGCGGGGGTGAGGTGGCGGTCCAGCGGATCCGCTGGGGTCTGCACGAACGCGCGGCGCTCCAGGCGCAGTGGCAGGGACTCGTCGAGGGGATTCCGCCGGACGACCTCTACCGACGCGCGGGCGAGAAGGCGGACGCGCTGCTCGCCGAGCTGATCGAGAACTTCGACCAGCACACCGAGGCCCAGGCCGCCGAGCTCGCGACGCTTCTCGCTCCGCTGCCGGCCGCAAGCTACCGGACACGCAATGCGCCGCTCGAGGACATGATGTGGCCCTGGCACGGCGAGGGGCCCGCCCTCCTCGCCCTGCACATGGCCGTGTGGGCCGAGTCGGCGGCGACACGCGCGCATCCGGCGGTGCAGCGGCACCCGACGAGCCGCGTGCTCCGCTCCTTCTACTACGCCGTCGACCAGTTCCACGACCGCTGGGCCGAGACGTGGCTCGAGAGCTGGTTCTTCCCCACGCTTCCCCAGCGGCCGCTCTCGCGCCCGGCGGCGCACGGGCACGACGCGCCCTGACCGGGCCGCGGCCGGGCCGCACGCCACCGGGGGGACGCCGTGGTCTGCCACTGACCGCCCGCGGCCACGCGTCGGCGACGGGAACGACCGGCGGGCCGCTGCGGCCGAGCGCCGGGCGCTAGGTTCTCGCCCATCGCGGGTCCATGGGCCACCGGACGAGAGCTGCGGCGCGCCACGCCGGCGCGTCCTGCAGCACGCGGCCAGGGGGAAGGTCGACGCCGGATGGATGTCCGAGGAGCCCGGTCACCGCGGCGGCCGCGTCGAAGCGCGACCTTCCGACCCGTCGTCCTGCTCCCCGACAGAGAGGGGACCCCACCCGCCGCGGTCGCGCACCGCGAGGGGCCGGATCGGGCAGCCTTCCCGTGCGAGCGCGTTCGGTCGTGGCGCGCTCGGCGGGGTGCGCACCGCCCGGGGTGCGCCCGGCGGATCGACGCGGCCCGCGCCCGGGGCGACGAGGGCCCGCTCCTGGGGCGCGGCCGGAGTCGAGGCGACCGCGAACCGGTGGCCGCCACGTGACGGTGCTCCTCGTCGTCCTGGCCGTCGCGTTCGCGTGGAGCATGGGGCCCACTGCACGGGTGCGTGCATGGGGATGCCCCCACGCCCTCGGCGCCGTGTCGATGCGGGCCGTCCAGATGACCATGGCGC
>JAJZMN010000265.1 GCA_021850345.1 Actinomycetes bacterium
CTCGACCCGCTCGCCGCCGACGAGGGCGGGCACGGGGTCAGGGGCGCTGGCGGCGAGAGCCTCCATTGCGTCGGCAAGGACCCTCCGGTTGGCCGCCAGGGAGAAGTCGGTGTCCGGGGCGTTGGCAAAGCGCGCTGGGCCCGCCTCCTCGCTGCGCGCCGGGTCTAGCGCCTCGGCCGCCCCGAGCGGGGGACCGCCGGGGCGCGTCTCGTGGATCCGTCCCAACGTGGCGCGTCGCCGTGGCGGCCCCGGAGGTTCGTGGCGGTCCGCGACCGCGCGCCTGAAGCGCAACCGCTGGTCCTCCCACGCCGGGGAGCCTGGCTCCAGTTCAGCCACGTGGGCGAGGAAGTTCTCCGGCTCGGTGTTCTCGTCGAAGCGCCGCACGAGATACGCGACGGCCGACTCGAAGTCGTCCCGGCGGACCACGGGCGCATAGAGAAGGACGCCACCTGCCACGCGGCTGACGGCCTCGGCCTCGGCAACTGCCATGCCCTCGAGCATCTCGATCTCCACGCGACCGCCGCCCGCCTCGCGGTCGAGCGTCAACGCCCACGCGACGTCGAAGAGGTTGTGGCTCGCCACCCCGACACGGACCGCCCCCGCGTTCTCGGGGTCGAGGGCCAGGTCGAGCATGCGTTTGTAGTTGGCGTCGACGTCAGCCTTCGTCGGGTATGGGGCCTGCTCCCAGCCGCGCAATTCGGCCTCCACCCGCTCCATCGCGAGGTTTGCGCCCTTCACCAGGCGTACCCGGATCGACGCACCCGTGCGGGCATGGCGCTCGCGGGCGAACTCGCAGAGCCGCTCGAGCACCTTCGTCGCATCGGGGAGGTAGGCCTGGAGCGCGATGCCTGCGTAGAGATCGGAGAACGGCGTCTCTTCTAGGAGCGACGTGAAGGCGTCGACGGTCACCTGGAGGTCGCGGTACTCCTCCATGTCGAGGTTCACCAGCTTCGGGGGATCGTGGCGCGCCGCGACCTCGAGGATCGGTCGGAGACGCTCGCGGACCTCTCGGAGGCTCTGCTCGTACGCCAGCACGTCGAGCTGGGAGTAGAGCGCCGAGAGCTTCACCGAGACGCAGTCCACGTCGGGGCGCTCGAGGAGGCTCGTGACGAGGCGGGCACGTTCCCGGGCCTGGCGCTCGCCGAGCACGGCCTCGCCCAGCAGGTTCACGTTGAGCCGCATGCCCTGGGCCCGCCGACGGAGGAGGTGCCGTCGGAGGGGCCCCGCTTCGGCGGGGAGCACGAGGCCGGCGAGCTCATGGCGCAGCCGCGCCGTCGCGAGCGCGACGACCGTCGCGGGGACCACGGGCGCGAGCAGGCTCGCCAGACGTAGCGCCAGGCGGTCCGTGGAACCCGCCATCGCCGGAGACGGGTACGTGCGGACCAGGTCGCCGAGCCGGGCGGCCGCACGCCGGGGTGTGCGGATCCGCAGCACCTGATCGGTGAGCTCGAGGAGGAAGTCGCGGCTCGCCTGGTCGGTGACGACGGCCGCGATCCGCTGTCGCCGTCGCCGCTCGCCTGGCGACATGTGCGCGCGCGCCTCGCGGAGCAGCGCAGCGGCCAGCGCTTCGGCGTCGTCGCAGCGCGCCTCGTCTTCGCAAGAGAGCTCTCGCACCGCATGAACCGTACTGGCTCAGGGCGCGGGCACGGCGCCCGGTCCGCCGTCACCGCGGCCGGAAGCGGGTTCGGCGGTTCCGCTCCCGGCCGCACGCGCGTCCGCACCAGCAGGCACGTCTGCACCAGGTGGTGTTGCCGTGCGCGCCCTGCCTGCCGCGCGTGCGGGAAGCGCGCGAAGTGCGGGACGCGCGGGACGCGCCGGACGTCCGGAGGGACGCCGTGGAGGGCGGGAGGCGAGGTAGCAGCCGCCGAGGATGAGGACGAAGCCGATCGCCGTCGCCGGCCCGAAGGGCTCGCCGAGGACCGTCACCCCGAGGACGACGGCAACTGCCGGGTTCACGTAGGTCACGAGCGTTGCCCGCATGGCGCCGACCTCATTGATGAGCGCGAAGAAGAGGAGGAAGGCGATGATCGTGCACACCACGGTGAGGGCGATCGCGGATTCGACGACGGACCCCGAGAGCGGCTTCGACGGCAGGTCGAGCATGGCCCAGGGTGCGTACCCGATCGCACACAGCAGCACCGACCACGCGATGACACCGATCGGCGGCACGCCACGCAACCGGTGGTCGACCACCCAGGGGCCGAGGGCGTAGCCGATGACGACCGCGAGCATCGAAAGAAGCGAGAGCAGCTGGGAGCCCGCGACGGAGAAACCGACGAGCACGCCGACGCCTGCGATGCCGACCACGATCCCGGCCATCCGCCGCAGGTCCACACTGTCCGAGCCGGTGAGGGCGGCAACGACCGCGGCGACGAGCGGGACCGCCGCGACCAGCAGCCCACTGAGCGAGCTGGGGAGGTGCCGCTCGGCGTTGAAGAGGAACACCCAAGGCACGGCGAGCTCCGCGAGCGTGTAAAGGAGGACGGCCCGCCAGCGGCGGATCGCGGGAACGAGCGCTCCTCGAGCAGCCGCAAGCGGCACGAGCACGAGCGACGCACCGCCCGTGCGGATGAACACGAGCAACGGCGGGCTGATCTCGCGGACCGAGACCCTGATGAGCAGGTATGGCAGACCCCAGACGACGCCGACGGCGACGAAGTAGGCCCACCCGCGGCGAGTCATCGCACGGGTGCGCGCGGAGCGTTCAGCTGCGCGCGCGCGGCGCTTGGAACCGGGCGACGGAGAAGCCGAACAGCACCGGGATGTCCACCGCGAACACGAGAAGCGACAGCGTGAGCAGCACCAGCATCGTTCCGCGGGTCCCGTCGTAGACGAAGACGTACTCGAGTATCCCGGCGATCACGGCGTATGCGAGCAGGGCCCACTTCACGACGAGGAAGAACGTGTCCCAGGCGAAGCGCCTCAGGCCTGCCACCAGGACGACCGCAACGAGCAGCGTGGCACCCGCCGCGGCGACGAGGCCGACCGCAGGTGCGAGTGGCGCCCGTCGCGGCAGGTACGACGCGAGGTAGATCCCGCTCACGAGCACGAGCGCCATCGAGGTCACGCACACGAGCGGGATCGGCGGCCTGCTCGCGGACTCCACTTCAGCCGCAGACCTCGCCCCGCCGGCAAGGGTGCCGTCCGCGGCCGGCGGAAGTTGGTCGACGTCCATGTCCGCTCTCCTCACCCCGTCGCGAGACGGGTCATGATGACGAGGGTCGCCACCTGCATCGCGCCGGTGACGCCGGCCGCGTAGATGAACCGCCGCATGAGCCTTCCGATCAGCTCGCCGTCGGGTCGGGGCTTGCGGAGCTCGAAGAGCACCGCCAGGTTGGCGGGCTCGAGCACCCCGATGGCGACGATGGTCATGACGGCCACGACCACGAAGGAGGCAACCACCCATCCGTGGTCCGGGTAGGCGGCTGAAAGATTCCCGAGATGGCGGGCGAGCTGCCAGCCTGATCCCATCGTGCAGATCACCAGGGTCGGCATCAGCACGACCATCTTCGGCATGAGGCGCTTGGAGAACTCCACGCGGGCGGGGATCGGCATCTTGGCCATGATCGGACCGATGAGGAACCCCAGGAACAGGTCGATCGCCGTCCACAACGCCCCGGCGGCGACGTGGAAGAAGTCGAGCGCCCACAGCCAGTTGCCGGCGATCGCGATCACGAGGGCCACGAGCACCGCCGCCACGACCGGCAGCGCGCGCAAAGGCACGACCGGCGGCAGGGTCTCCGGCCCGGCGGTCGCAGGCGTCTGCGTCGCGGCGGTGGGTGCCGCGGTCACCCCACTTGGCGCAGTGTCTGGCGTGGTGAGCGCCACCTTCACCCTCCCTCTGCAGGCGCTCCTTCTCGCCGACGCCCATCAGGCATGGCGGAGCGTGGGACCGGATGCAACGATACACAGCGAGAACGCAGGCCGTGAGGAGGGCGGATGACAGGAGCTTCCCCGGATCTCGACGGCTGCCGCGTCGTCGTGACCGGCGCGACCAGCGGGCTCGGTGCCGCGATGGCGGCGGCGCTGGTCGGCGCGGGAGCTTCGGTCGGCGTCGCAGCCCGCCCCGGGCCGCGGCTGGAAGAGGCGGTGGAGCGCCTCGGCGGGTCCACAGCCGCGGTGGCGTTGCCGATGGACGTGCGCGACGCGGGTGCCGTGACGCTTGCCCTGCGAGAGGCGATCCTCCGCCTCGGCGGGGTGGACATGGTCGTGAACAACGCCGGGATCGGGATGCGGACCGTGAACCCCCGCTTCTTCGAGCTTGCCCAGCCGTTCTTCGAGGTCGAGCCTCCCGCCTTCGACGACGTGGTCGCGACGAACCTCCGAGGGTACTTCCTTGTGGCCCGTGCCTTCTCGTTGCACTTCCTCGAGCAGGGGAGGGGCCGCTTCGTGAACGTGTCCGTCAACCGGGAGACGATGACCCGACGCGGCTTCGTGCCCTACGGCCCCTCGCGGGCCGCGTCGGAGTCGCTCAGCGCCATCATGACCGAGGACCTCCGTCCGTTCGGGATCGCGGTGAACGTGCTTCTCCCGGGGGGCGCGACGCAGAGTGGGATGATCCCCGAGGACCTGCCTCCCGAACGGCGGGACGCCCTCTTGCCGGCAGCCGTCATGGGACCGCCGGCGGTCTTCCTCGCGTCGTCGGAGGCGGAGGGGCTCACGGGGGCGAGGATCGTCGCGACGGAGTTCGAGCGCTGGCTCGCGCAGTACCGTGCGGGGCGCTCGGAGGGCCCGCCACGCGAGCCCTTCTAGCGGCGGTGCGCCGGCACGGGCATCCTGACGCCTCGACGCGTCGCCTAACGTCTCTCCGTGGACCTGCTGCTGGTGCGGCACGCGCACGCCGGGACCAAGGACCGCTGGGAAGGCGACGACCGGCTCCGTCCCCTGAGCCAACGCGGACGTGCAGAGGCACTCGCCCTCGTCGACCTGATCCTCTCCTACGGGCCGAAGCAGGTCGTCACCAGTCCACTTCTCCGCTGCGTCCAGACGGTCGAGCCGCTCGCGCGGCGACTCGGTCTGCCGATCGAGCAGTCCGAGTCCCTCGGCCCCCAAGGGGATGCCGACGCTGCGCGGCTGCTGCGGACGTTGGCCCTGGCGCCGCACGCGGTCGTGGTCTGCACGCACGGTGAGACGATCGAAGCGCTCCAACGTCGGCTCGGACGACCGGGAAAGGGCTTCGGACCCGGGAGCGCCCACGAGAAGGGCTCGGTCTGGCTCCTTCGCTCGAGCGGTGGACGCTTCAGCTCGGCGATCTACCTCCCTCCGGGAAACGGCCATCGAGCAGCCGAAAGCCTCGAGGACCCCTCGAGAGTCTGACGGCCAGACGGTCGAGCCGAGCCTATGGTGTCCCTGGCGCCATGGTGTCCTGGCGCCATGGCGCCATGGTGTCCTGGCGGGCCTTGGTGTCCTTGTGGGCCCTGGTGTCCTTGTGGGCCCTAATGTCCTTGTGGGCCCTCCGCCCACGGAGGTCCCTTTCCCTGGGGAGTCGCGCGTGCGCGCCCGCGACCGGGAGGTGAGGACGAGACGACGACGGCGTCCACGCTCGCCGGGGAGGCAAACGGCCGCATCCACCCGGCCGAGGCGCCCGAGTGGTGAAGAGCGGTGCGGCGGGCGACCGCGAGCGCGACGACGGTCCCTTCCTTCAGGCGGCCCGCCGGGGTGAACATGACGACGCGGCCCGCGTCCCCTGCCGGAAGGGCCAGGGCCAATTGCGCCGCGCGCAGGCTGTCTCTCCTCAGCGCCGATATGGCTGCCGCATAGGAAAGCCCGTCGAGGCTCCCCGGCGGTAGGACGACGTAGCCGGAGGCGACCGTGAGCTGGACGCGGGTGCCCGGCTTGACCCGCGTGCCCGCTCGCGGGTGCTGGCCGACGACGAGGTTCGCGCCGGCCCCGGCGACGTCGACGACACGATCCGTCGTCTTCAGGTGCGCGTCGGAAAGCGCAGAGCGGGCGCCGCGCTGGAGGCGGTCCCGCACGTTGGGGACCCGCACGGTCGCCGGCGCCGCCCCCGCCGTGAGCCCGAGACCCGTCACCGCCACGACGACGGCGGCGATCATCGCCGTCGCCGCGCGGCCATGCGGCAAGCGCCGCCGACGCCGATCACGCGTGCTGACAGAGGTGGTCTGCCGGCTCTTCCTGCCCCCCCACCGGCACCCATACCGGCTCGGGCGGCGCGCTTGCACCGTCGTCGCGCGGAAGCTCTTCCGGTGCGGAGCGAGCGAGTCGTGGCGGCGCCGGCGGACGCGCCTCGTCTTCGAGCACTCCCGCCAGACGCTCGGCGGCTTCGGCGACCTCCCGCGCACAACTGGGCCGGCGGTCGGGATCCCTCTCGAGCATGTCCGAGACGAGTTGTCGCACCTCCGCCGGCACGCCCCTCGGGAGGCTTGGTGCCGTCCGCCGGAGGTGCCCGAGCGCGGCCGTGACCCGCTCCTGCCCAGCGAAAGGTTGCTGGCCCGTGAGGCACTGGTAGGCGATCACACCGAGGCTGTACACGTCCGACGCGTCGGACACCGCCCCTTGGCCGGGCGTGACGCCGAAGTCGGCGATCTTCACGCGGCCGTCGGGCAACAGCACGAGGTTGGCCGGCTTGACGTCTCTGTGGACGATGCCGAGCGCGTGCGCCGCGGCGAGCACTCCGGCGGCTTGCGCGACGATGCTCATCGTCTGTGCGGGATCGAGCGGTCCCCGGCGCGCGAGCACCGAGCTGACGGGCTCTCCTTTGACGAGCTCCATCACGAGGAACAGCGTTGTGTCGTGTTCCCCGTAGTCGTAGACGCCGACGACCCCGGGGTGGGTCAGCCGGGCAGCGGCTCGCGCCTCCGCGCGGAAGTGCTCGCGATATTCGTCGTCCGGGGCGAGATCGGACCGGAGGAGCTTCAGGGCGACCCGCCGCCCGAGTACCCGGTCGGCGGCCTCCCACACCTCGCCCATGCCCGCGCCGGCGATCCGACGGTCCAACAGGTAGCGGGAGCCGACGAGCGTGCCTGCGTCCGTGCCCACGGCCTGCCCTTCCCCCCTTGGCTGCGGCGGCAAACGGAGTGCACGTTCGGCGGCTCGAGGTGGGCAGTTGCTCGGTGCACCTGGAGTCCACCAGTCGCTCGTCGACCGTTCCCGGTTGCCCGCCCTCGGGTAGGCCGAACGGGGTGGGCGACCGGGGTGGACGACCGGGGTGGACGACCGGGCCGAAGAGGGGGAGTGGTCGGACCTCTTTGTCCCGGGGGGCCTCGAAGAGCTCGCGTCCTTCGTGCGCGCGTCGCGGCTGTACGTCCGCTCCTTCGACTGCCCCGAGCGGCACCGTGGCAAGGCCAGCACGGATTACGAGCGCGGGCTCGAGCTTCCGGGGGTCTCGGTGAACTCCCTGGCGCCCGGGCCGGGCAACGAGCCGCTTCTCGGCACATGGCGGCCCGTGGCGTTTCTCGACCCTTCGGTGCTCGCCGAGGCGAACCGCTGCTACGAGGAGCGCTTGAAGGCCGAGCGATCCTCCAAGGGTGAGGGCCGCGCGATGGGCCTCCAAGGGTGAGGGCCGTGCGATGGGGCGAACAGGTGTTCGATAGACTGGGCCGGTGCTCCAGGACACGCTCTTCTCGGCCGGGGAGGAGGTGGTCATCAGGCGCGTCGACGAGGGGATGGTCCGGACGACACTCGGGAACGGAGCCTGGCTCGACTTCCGCCCGGGATGGCTGGGAGGGGCCGGGTCCCTCTTCGAGAAGCTCGAGCGTGAGGTCCCCTGGAAGGCCGAGCGGCGCCCCATGTACGAGCGGATGGTCGACGTGCCGAGGCTGCTCTGCTTCTACGACGACGGTGACCCCCTTCCTGACGTTGCGGTGGGCGAGATGCGCCGAGCGCTGAGCGATCACTACGCGCCGGTGCTCGGCGAGCGGCTCAAGACGGTCGGGATGTGCCTCTACCGCGACGGCCACGACAGCGTCGCCTGGCACGGAGACCGGATCGGCCGCGCCTCCCGGGAGGACACGGTGGTTGCCATCGTGTCCCTGGGCGCCCAGCGGCGCTTTCTTCTACGGCCGAGAGAGGGTGGCCCCGGGATGCGACTGGAGGTCGCGGCGGGCGACCTGCTCGTGATGGGCGGGACGTGCCAGCGGACCTGGGAGCACGCCGTGCCGAAGAGCCGGCGTGCGACGGGTCCTCGTATCAGCCTGCAGTTCCGGCCGTTTGGGGTGAGGTGAGCGCCCGCCCGTGGCCGACCGGAGCGCCATGGACCTTAAATTCCTGCGCAGCCAGGTTTGAGGTCGGGGGCACGTCGGTAGAATTCCTGAGCCTGGCCCGATGGTCAGGTGCCAGCCAAAGACGAGGCCCCTGGTAACCCCCCTCCGCCCCAGGGGCTTCGTCGCGCTGGCGCCCCTTCTTGTGCGGGCGTCCCAGCCTGCCCCCACGTTGCCGTGCCGCCGCGCCGGCTCCCGCCGCACCGGCTCCCTCCGCACCGGCTCCCGCCGCACCGGCTCCCGCCGCACAGGGCCCCTCCCTCGCCGCTACCGGCTGGCGCGGCGCAGCCCTGATCTCGGCGAGCGCCGATTGTTCGTCGCGCTCCATCGCCAGGTCTCCCAACGAGAGGATCCCGACCGCCCGTTCTCCCTCCTCGACCGGACTCAGGACTTCAGCTCGGGAAAGTCCTCCTCGCGCCACTCCGAAGCTCGCGAAGGATGCGCCTGCTCGCGTGCGCGCAGCTCGACGCGGCGGATCTTGCCCGAGATGGTCTTCGGAAGATCGAAGAACTCGATCCGTCGCACTCGTTGATAGGGCGCAAGGCGTGCGCGCGCGAAGCGGAGCACGTCGAGCGCGGTCTCGCGCGAGGGCTCCGTTCCCGGCACGAGCGAGAGGTACGCCTTGGGCACGCTGAGTCGGAGCTCGTCGGGTGAGGGGACGACCGCCGCCTCGGCGACGGCGGGGTGCTCGATGAGGACGCTCTCCACCTCGAACGGGCTCACCTTGTAGTCGGAGGACTTGAAGACGTCGTCGGTGCGGCCGACGAACGTGATGTAGCCGTCGTCGTCGCGCGCGGCGACGTCTCCGCTGTGGTAGTAGCCGCCGGACATGGCCTCGTCACCATCGCCTCGGTATCCGGCCATGAGGCTGACGGGTCGTTGCGCGAGGTCGAGGCAGAGCTCGCCCTCTCCCGGCCCGTCCACCGGAGCGCCGGTCGTGACGTCGACGAGCACGACGGGCACACCCGGCAATGGTCGCCCCATGGAGCCCGGCTTCACCTGCGTGCCCGGCGGGTTGGCGACCGATGCAGTGGTCTCCGTCTGGCCGTATCCGTCACGGATGGTGAGCCCCCACTGCTCGCGGACTTGCGCGACGACCTCGGGGTTGAGGGGTTCCCCCGCCGCGACGAGCTCGCGCAGTGTGCCGGGACCGCCGGAGAGGTCCGCCTTGATGAGCATGCGCCAGACCGTGGGTGGAGCGCAGAAGGTCGTGACCCGTTCTTCCCGGAGTCGCTCGAGCAACGTCGCAGGGGCAAAGCGCGCGTAGTTGAGCACGAGCGTGGTGGCCTCGGCGGCCCAGGGTGCGAACAGCGACGACCAGGCGTGCTTCGCCCATCCGGGCGAAGAGATGTTGCAGTGCACGTCCCCGGGCCTGGTGCCCAACCAGTACATCGTGGAGAGGTGGCCGACCGGGTACGAGACCTGCGTGTGCTCGACCAGCTTCGGCCTGCTGGTCGTGCCTGAGGTGAAGTACAGGAGGAGAGGATCGTGTGCCGCGGTCTGTGGGTGCTCGGCGGGCGCGGCGTCGAGCCGGTAGGCCTCCTCGAGATCCTCCCAGCCGTCCGCCTGACCGACCGCAACCCGGCCGTAGTCGCCGGGCACGTCGTCGAACTTCGATACGTCGGCGGGGTTGCAGACGACGAAACGAGCGCCGGAGCGTGCCACACGATCGGCGAGGTCGGCCGGCCCCAGCGCCGTCGTGGTCGGCACCATCACCGCGCCGAGCTTCATCGCTCCGAGCATCGTCTCCCACAGCGCGACCTGGTTGCCGAGCATGACGATGAGCGGGTCGCCGGTGCGCACGCCAACGCCGCGGAGCCACGAGGCGACCTGATCGGAGCGGGACGCGAGCTCGTCGAAGGTCTCCGCCCGGCGAGTCCCGTCCTCTTCTACGACGATGAGCGCAGGTCGCGGGTTGCCCCGGGCGATCGGGTCGAACCAATCGTGGGCCCAGTTGAACACGGGTCCCACGTCGGGGAAGGTGAACTCCGCTCGTGCACGCCGGTCGTCGCCACGCGATGCGAGCAACTGGTCGCGTGCCGCCCGATACGCCGCGGTAGCCGGGCGGTCCGCCGCGAGCGAGGGCGTTACCGGAGCGGTCACGTCGTTGCGCCTCCTCCTGGCGGCGCTGCCGCGTCGCCGGCTCGTCGGTGCCGGACTCCTCGGCCGACGCTACCAAGTCGACCGGTGTTGCGGCAGCCCCTCTGCGACCGTCACGGGCAGGCACGTGGAACGCGTCGTCGGATCGGGGGTCCGCCACGCCCTTGGCGAGCTCGTGAGCTGCCCGTCTGCTTGGACCAGTGGGTTGCGACCGGTCTCGTCGCGGGCTGGGTGGCTGCACCGAACCTCGCGACTGCGGCGCTCAGCGCGCTGGCGACGGCACAGCTGAGCGACTACCTCCAAAATGAGCGATGTTGCGTAAAGTGCATCACTCGACACAATCGCGATGACGCCCTACCAGGAGTTGGTCATTTCGACCGGTGATTGAGCGATGCCGCTGCGAGGTCGGACTCCCTGGTGAGGCCGGTATCCACCGCTCGCGTGAAGATGAATGCAACGCTGTGGTGTCTGGTTTTGTGGCGTCTACTGCATCCTGGTTGCGGCCGATGCCTCAGGTGGGGAGTGCACCATGGGGAGGCGGGCGGCGGGATCGGCGGGGCTGGTACTCGTTCGAGAAGCGATCCCACTTCGCGCTGAGCCGGCCTTGTTCGACGCGATGCTCGAGGGGTGGAGTCGACAGCACGCGGCCCGGCGGCTCTCGCCGGCGTTCAGCCGGGGGCCAGGAACGAACGGTGCGTCGCTTTCAAGAGTTCTGCGACACCTGGCCGTGGGCGTGGGCACCCGAGCAACTCGACGCCTGGGTGGCCGAGAACCGCTGGGCACACTCGACCGTGCGCGCCTATCAGGACGCAGTGGCCATGTTCTTGGACTTCGTGTGCGATCCTCGCTACGGCTGGGCCGAGGTGTGCCAGGAACGGGTGGGAGCGGTCCCGATCCAGATCTGCCACGAGGACAACCGCGCCGTCCACGTCGCAGAGTACGAGGGACGCCCCGGGCGCCGCCCGCTCACGCGCGCCGAGCTCCAGCAGTTGTTCGACGTGGCAGACGACAAGGTCACCGAGATCGCCCAGAACGGCCGCAAGGGATGGCTGGCGGCGTTCCGAGACGCCACGCTGATCAAGGTGGCCTACGCCTGGGGGCTGCGACGCCGGGAGGTGGCGATGCTCGACCTCTCGGACCTCTCCGCCAATTCCGCCGCGCCCGAGTTCGGTCGCTACGGGATGCTGACCGTGCGCTACGGCAAGGCCATGCGAGGCAGCCCCCCTCGCCGGCGCCAGGTGGCGTCGATCATGGACTGGGCCGTCGACGTCCTGCACCAGTACCTGGAAGACGTTCGTCCCCGCGCTGCTGGTGCGCTCGGTCCGGCGCTGTGGCTTTCCGAACGCGGGACACGCATCTCGCTTCGGCGCATCGACGAGTGCTTCACCGCCTATCGCCAAGTCGCGGGGCTCCCGAGCGAGCTGTCCTTGCATTGCCTTCGTCACAGCTACATTTCGCACTTGATCGAAGACGGGGTAGACCCGTTGTTCGTCCAGCACCAGGCGGGTCACTCGTGGGCGTCGACCACCGCCATTTACACGACCGTCGGCCAGGACCATAAGAACCGCATGCTGCATGCCGCCCTCGGGCTGATCTCGGGAGGAGAGGACCGATGAGCCCCAAGCCCAAGACCTCGCACACCACGGTCTCGTTTCGCTGGCACCTGCGTCAGCTCATGGCCGAACGAGGGATGTTCGCCACCTCCGACCTGCTCCCGCTTTTGGCCGAGAAGGGAGTCGTGCTCTCCCGAGAGCAGGTCTACCGCCTGGTGGCCCGCACCCCGCAACGCTTGAGCCTCACGACGCTGGCTGCCCTGTGCGACATCTTCGACGTCGGCCCGGGCGAGCTGATCGAGACGGTGCATGAGAAGCGAAGCACGTCACGTGGTGACCACGTGACGCCGAGAAAGCCGGTGAGCGAGCTGCGGCCCCGCCGGGCGCGGATCCTGCCCGAGACGCGGTGATGGCCGGGGTCCGCCGCTGTTCGCTCGGACACGACGTCGGTGCTCGAAAGGTGTCGAGGTCCTGTCCGCGCTGTCGGGTGGAGGCGGTCGTGGGCGTGGCGATGGCCGCGTGCCCGGGGCTGTCCTTCGATGCGGTCGCCGCTGCGGTGGCAGCGGTGATCACGAGTCCGGCGGCTGGCCGTGATCTCGCAGCGGCGATGGAGAACGGTCCAGACGTACTGCTGGGCGGCGCACCGCCGGTCGTGGCCCGTCTCGTCACCGAGCTGCGCGAAAGAGGGGCGGCGCTTCCGGTGCCCGCCTGCAGCGTTTGTGGGCGCAGTGGCCTCCGGCTGACCCGGGTGGGCGCGGCCGGGCTCTGCAACCGCTGTCGCGCTCACCAGCTCGCCGAGGCGTGCAGTGGCTGTGGTCGGGTGCGCGTCGTCGTCGCAAGGGACAAAGGTGGTGGTGCCCTGTGTTTTGCCTGCTCACCGCGTCCGCGGCGGATCTGCGGGCGATGCGGACGGGTGGGCCTGATCGCCCGCCGAGCCCGTGATGGGGAACCAGACATCTGTAACGCGTGCTTTCGCACACCAATGGCCGTCTGCGGCGTGTGCGGGCGATCCCGGCGGTGTCGCTTCGTCGCCGCCGGCCAGCCGATCTGCGCGGCGTGTTCGCCCCAGCACGAACTCGACTGTGTTCACTGCGGCGAGTGTCGTCGCGTGGCGGCGCACTGGCCCGAAGGCCCGGTGTGCGAACCGTGTTACCGGGCGGCACTCCGACGGCGGGGCACCTGTGCCAGCTGTGGTCAAGAGC